>CAYMFV010000215.1:0-5447 GCA_964389745.1 uncultured Planctomycetales bacterium
TCCTCGACGCCGAGAGGGCTGCTGGCGCCGGCCAGGTCCACCAGGTCCACCGCCCGGAAGCGGGCCGGCGCCGGGCCCGGGAAGACGCAGGTGTAGGGAGCGTCCAGGAGGCGCGGAGCGCCGCCGGGCACCTCCGGCAGCAGGAGGATGTTCCGGGCCTGGAGGCGGAAGTGGCAGCACCCGGCCTCGTGGAGCTGCCGGGCCAGGCGCCCGGCCGCCGCCAGCCAGGCCCGGCGGCGGGGCCCCTCCGCCTCGTCCCGAAGGAGCTCCCGGAGGTCCCGGGCTCCGCCCTCCTCCCGGGTCACCAGGAGGGAGGCGATCAGGCCCCGGGGATCCCGGGTCTCGGCCCAGGCCAGGACCTCCACCGCCGGCACGCCCCGGGCGCCGAGGGCCACGAGGGCCGCCGCCTCCCGGGCGGCCCGGGAGCGGACCCGGCCGGCCAGGACACGCCGGGCCGGGGCCACCCGGTAGAGCTTCCACCAGGCCTGGCCCCCCGCCGGCAGGGGGGCCCGGAGGAGCAGGGTGCCCGCCTCGTCCTTCACCACCTGGCCGGCAGCGGCGGCCGCGGCCAGCTGGCGGGCCAGCCCGTCACCATCGCCGGGGAGCTCGGGACAGAGGGAGCGGGCGCGCTGGAAGCGACCGGGCAGGGCTCTCCTCATTCCCCAGCCGCCGGGGGGGGGGTGGCCCGGCGCCGTTCCCGGCGGATCAGGGCCAGGTTGCGGCTGTAGATGAGGAAGCCCAGGGACTGGCCCAGGAGGATGATCGGATCGGCGCGGAACAGGCCGTAGGCGAAGAGCAGGCCGGCGCCGCTGAGGGAGGTCCACCAGAAAGCCAGGGGCACGACGCTGCGCCCGGCGCGTTCGCTGGCGATCCACTGGACGACGAAGCGGGCGGTGAAGACGAGCTGGCCGAACAGGCCGAGGACCAGGAGCCAGGGGGGGATGTCCCCGAAGCGGGACAGCCAGGTCTGCAGGGTTTCGGCCATGGGATCAGTCCTCCTCCTTGCTACCGGTCTCCTCGACCACCTCGTAGGCCAGGTGGCGCTTCTGCATCCAGGCGACGGTCCGGACGTCGGCCAGGCCCACCCACAGGCGGTTCCAGACACCGTACTTGGACCGGCCATGGAGGCGGGGACGGTGATTGACCTCCACCTGGACGACCTTGCGGGCCCCCTGCAGGCGGGCCAGGGTGGGCAGGAAGCGGTGCATGCCGGTGAAGAGGGGCATGTCCCGGAGGAAGCAGGCCCGGAAGACCTTGAGGGAGCAGCCCGTGTCCCGGGTGTCGTCCCGGGTGCGCCAGCGCCGGTAGGCGTTGGCGATCCGGGAGGAGAGGCGGCGGACCAGGTTGTCCCGGCGGTTGCGACGGACGCCCAGGACAACGTCGGCGTCCTCGTGACGCTGGACCTCCAGGAGCCGCGGGATGTCGGCCGGATCGTTCTGCAGATCGGCGTCCAGGGTGACCACCAGCTCGCCCCGGGCCGCCCGGAAGCCGGCCGCGAAGGCCGCCGTCTGGCCCCGGTTGGCTGCCAGGCGCAGGCCCCGGACCCGGGGATCCCGGCCCGCCTCCGCCCGGATCCGCTCCCAGGAGCCGTCCGTGGAGCCGTCATCCACCAGGAGCACCTCCCAGGGGTCGGCCAGGCCCTCCAGCGCGGCCCGGATCTCGGCCACCAGGGGGCCGACGTTGTCCGCTTCCTGGTATACCGGAATCACCAGGCTCACCCGAGGCACCTCCATGGGGCCATTGTCGGGGTGCTCCCGGACCCGCACAAGGCGGCAGGGCAGGATCTTGCCCTCTCTCACGTGTTCCTTCGATCCACCCCTTTCCTGGCGCCCTTCATGGGGTTAGGGGAATCCTGCAGGACTCGCCAGCAGCACGGCTTCACCATGACCATTCCCCGCCTCCCTGTCCTCTGGGCAGCGGTGTTGGTGTTCCCCGGAACCGGCACCCTGGCCGCCTCGCCGCCGCCGCAGCTCCCGGCGTCGCCAGCCCGGGTCCTGGGCGTCTCCGGGCGCACGACCCGCCTCGCCGTGTCCCTGCCCGGTGCCAACCTGGTCCGGGTCCAGGCCGAGGACGGCACTCTGCTCCAGGATCTGGAGCGCATCCCCGAGCCTCTCGGCCTGGCCCTTTCCGCCAGCCGGGCCCTGGTGGGCTCCGGGACCCACGGCAGCGTCGAGGTCCTGGACCTCCGTGGCCGGCCCCAGGGCGCCCTCGGGGCCGGGCAGGGGGAGTTCCTCCGGCCCTCGGACCTCGCCGTCTCCCCCGTGGACGGGACCATCCTGGTGGTGGACAGCGAGCGCCGGGAGGTGGCCCTCTACGACCCGGTGACCCTGGCTCGGACCGGCACGGTGGGCAGCGGCATCCTGACCTCGCCCGCCGCGGTGGCGGTGGCGGCCGACGGCACCATCTTCATCGGGGACATGGTCCGGGGCGTGGTGGACCGCTTCAACCCGGCCGGTGCCTGGCTGGGTTCCTTCACCACCTTCGGGAGCCGCCCGGGCCAGACGGTGCGGCCCATGGGCATCGACTTCGACGCCGCCGGGCGGGTGTACGTGGTGGACTCCTTCCTGGACCAGGTCCTGGTGTACCAGCCGGACGGGACCTTCCAGACCGCCCTGGGCGGCTTCGGCACCGGCCCGGGGCTGATGCGCAACCCCCTGGACGTCTGGGTGGACCCGGCCACCGGGGTGGTCTGGGTCACCGATTCCGGAGACCGGGAGCTCGAGAGTTTCCCCCCGCTGCCGTGAGGATTCCCCTGATGCGCCTCCTCGCCTCCGCCTTCTTCGTCCTCCTCCTCGCGACCGCGGGCCTGGCCCAGGATCCGCCCCACAACACCGTGAACGGCATCGAGTGCGATGCCTGCCATACCATCCACAACGCTCCCGGGGCCCACTACACCACCATCCAGGGGTCCATCAACCTGTGCCAGTCCTGCCACAACCCCCTGGGCGTCCTGCCGGTCTCGACCCACTCGCCGGCCGGGGTGGGGGACATCGCCTGCACCGATTGCCACAACCCCCACACCCAGGAGCAGGAGCACACCTGGGGCTCGACCTTCTCGAAGCTGGTCCGGACCACCATCGCCACGACGAACAGCGGTGACCGGGCGGTGAAGCTCCTGGCGCCGAGCGGGCCCAACTCCTTCGCCGACGGCGATACGGTCTACGACGGCGTCTGCGAGGTCTGCCACACCCAGACCGCCCACCACCGGAACAACTCGAGCGGCGACCACCTGCACAACGCGGCGGCGGACTGCACCCAGTGCCACCCCCACGAGGACGGCTTCCAGCCCACCGGCGGCGACTGCCTGGCCTGCCACAACCAGCGGCAGCCCCCGGGGCAGGAGTACCGGCGGCAGATCGTCGAGAACAACGGTGACGGCGGCGGGGACTTCGTGCGCCTCTCCCACCACGTGGACGACGGCAGCGGCCAGGAATCGGTGACCGCCGGCGACTGCACGGTCTGCCACGACCAGTCGGCCCACCAGAGCCATCCGGACCCGGAGGTCCTCCTGAGCGACCCGGACGGGGGCGCCTCCCACACCTTCGATGGCACGGCGGCCTCCGTCACCGGCTTCTGCCTCGGCTGCCACGACGGCGACGGCCAGGGCGGAAACCTGACGCCCTTCAGCGACGGCCAGACCCCGCCGGACGTGGACCAGTGGTGGTCCAACCTGCCGGCCCACGCCAGCACTCCCTTCGGGCTGGGCTGCTGGAACTGCCACCGGAACGGCCACGGTTCGGACAACCCGTCCCTGACGGCGGCGCTGGAGGAGAACCTGTGCTTCTCCTGCCACAACGGCACCCTGGCCCAGGAGAACATCCTGTCGGACTTCCAGAAGCCCTACAGCCACCCCCTGGGCGCCCAGAGCCTGGTCCACCAGGCCGGTGAGGATCCCCTCACCATGCCGCGCCACGTGGAGTGCCAGGACTGCCACAACCCCCACGCGGCCGACGGCAGCCAGACCAGCACTCCGCCGGCTACCCCCGGCACCCTGCTGCACGTGGACGGCGTGGACACCAACGGCGCGGTGGTGGCGGATGCCGCCAACGGCTTCGAGGTCTGCTACAAGTGCCACGCCGACACCAACCCGGGCAACGCTGCCCTGCCGCGGATGCAGGTGGAGACCAACCTGCGGGTGGAGTTCGATCCGGCGCAGCCCTCCTTCCACCCGATCGAGGCCGCCGGCAAGAACCAGGACATGCCGAGCCTGACGGGCGGTTGGACCAAGGCGAGCATCATGGAGTGCTGGGACTGCCACGCCGGGGACAACGGCATCCTCGGACCCCACGGCTCCAACCAGCCCTGGATCCTGAAGTACCGCTACGAGACGGCCGACAACACCCAGGAGAGCGCCCAGGTCTACGCCCTGTGCTACACCTGTCACGACCGGGCCTCGATCCTGGGGGACCAGTCCTTCAAGGAGCACAGCAAGCACATCGAGAACCTGAGGACTCCCTGCTCGGTCTGCCACGACGCCCACGGCGCCACCAGCAACGGCACCCACGCCGGTACCCACCTGGTGAACTTCCGCACCGACGTGGTCTCGCCGAACAACAAGGGGGATCTCTGGTTCCGGGACGATGGCCGCTTCAAGGGCGCGTGCGCCCTGCGCTGCCACGGCAAGGACCACGGCCCGAAGAGCTACTGAGTCCCGACCACCACCGGGTTTGCCAGCCGGCCGAGGGGGACCGCCTCGACGACGAGGTGATCCCCCGGCTGCACCGGGGCGACACCGGCCGGCGTGCCGAGGAGCACCACGTCGCCGGGGTGCAGCGGCAGCCAGTGGCTGATGGCGGCCAGGGCCTCGCCAGGGGGGAAGAGCAGGCGCTCCAGGGGGGCTTCCTGACGGACGGCACCGTTCACGAGCCCGCGCAGGCGGATCGCCCGCCAGTCCAGCCCCCGGGCCGGCACCCAGGCGGGACCGAGGACGCCGAAGCCGGGCAGGTTCTTGCTGCGCAGCCACGGCCGGCCGGCCTCCTTGTCGGCCTGCTGTACGCTCCGGGCCGTGAGATCCTGGGCCAGGGTCCAGGCGGCGATGGCCGCCCCGGCCTCCCCGGGGCTGGCGCCGTCCAGGCGGGCGCCGACCAGCACCGCCACCTCCGCCTCCGGGTCCACCCGGCCCCCGAGCCAGGGGGGAATAGGCACGGGCGCGTCCGGGCCAACCAGGATCTCGGGCAGCTTGGCGAAGAAGAGGGGCTCCTCGGGAACGGGGTTGTCGAGCTCCCGAGCGTGGGCGGCGAAGTTCCGCCCCAGGGCCAGGACCTTGCCGGGCCGCCCCGGGAGACCCAGGGAGCCCCCAAGGGGGGGGGGATGGACCTCGCCCAGGGCCGCGGCCGGCTCCTCGGCCCCCAGGAGCAGCCAGGCGGCCGCTGCCGCCAGGTCCCCAGGGGGGGGGAGGTGGAGCTGCCGCCAGACGCCCTCCTCGTGCCAGGACCAGGACTCCCCGC
>CAYMFV010000216.1:0-5408 GCA_964389745.1 uncultured Planctomycetales bacterium
ACCTGGTCCTGGACGGCCGCAAGCTCATGGGCAGCGCCGCCCGCCGCCGGCGGGGCTGGCTCCTCTTCCACGGCAGCCTGGTCGTCACCCCGCCCCGGGAGACGCCGGCTGCGGCCGGCCTGGGCCGGGATCCGGACCTCCAGGAGCTGGCCGCCGCCCTGGGCCAGGCCCTGGACCTGGACTTCCACCCCGGCGACTGGCGGGACGAGGAGATGGCCGAGGCCGGCGTGCAGGAAGCCCGCTACGCCGACCCCGGCCATCTGTGGCGGGGTCGCCCGCCGGAGGATCAGAGGATGTCCAGGACGTGGACGTTGGAGTCGAAGGTGTTGCCACCGGAGTCGGCGCGCATCTCCAGGTAGATGGTCCGGCCGCTGGCCCGGCCAGGGATGATCGGGCTCATCCAGGAGCCGTCGCCGGTGGCGGCGGTGGTGCCGGTGCCGGCAGTCTTCACGCCCGGTCCGACGTCGAAGCAGTGCCCGTTGATGATCGAGCCGGTGTTGGCGAGGCTGTAGTAGATCCAGTAGGGCGCGGAACCCGGGGCGTTGCTGTAGCTGAGATTCACCCGGGCCCCCGGGAAGCCGATGTTCGGCCCGGAGAGCTGGATGGTGTTCACCAGGCCGCAGCCGCCGATGTCCACCGGGGTCACCACCAGGGCGTAGTCGGCGTCCGGCGGGTTGGTGCCGTTCTCACCGTGGGTGTCCTGGTTGACCTCGTCGGCGAAGACCTCGATGGTCCACTGCCCAGGCGTGGGGTTCACCAGGAACACGTTCTCGACCACGTTCTTGGTGTCCGAGCTGCCACCAGGGCTGTTGGTGTTGCTGCTCATGAGACCGTAGTTCCCCCACCAGACCGTGCCCGACGGATCGGTGACCTTCAGGGACAGGTCGTTGATCCGGTGCAGGGTGCTGCTGGTGGTGCCGGCCCGATCCATGTAGACCAGGGTCGCCCGGAACTCACCGGCGCCGGCTGGCACGGTCACGGTGTAGGACTTGCTCTGCTGGTCCCGGAGCACGTCCTGCTCGTCGACGTAGAAGAACAGACCCCGGTTGTCGTACAGGTACTTCAGGTCCGGACGCCCCCAGCCCTGGTTGTAGCGGGTGATGTCCGTCTGGCTCAGGGGGTAGCGGTAGGCGGCGTTGATCATGGCCGCCCGGGCCGTGGTGCTGTGGGGCCGGCTGTCGAAGACCGTGGCGCCCGTGGGGTTGCCGAAGATGCCCCGGTGCCACATCTCGAAGAACAGGCCGAAGTGGCCGGCGACGATGGGCGAGGCCGCGGAGGTGCCTCCGAAGTTGGTGTAGTGGCTGCCGCCGACGTAGCCGCCCGGATCGGCGTCGGAGGTGTGGACCCAATCGTAGTAGCCGCACAGGTCGGGCTTGACCCGGCCGTCGGCCGCCGGGCCGATGCTGGCGCTGCCGGCCCAGGCGTCGTTGGCGTCGTTCTGGTCGTTGTAGTGCCGGAGGCCCCCCACGGCGACGATGTTCTTGGCCCAGGCCTGGGGCCGGGAGTCCTGGTTGCCGGCGTTGGACTGGGACTGGGTGATGACGATGTCGTACAGGTAGATGATGTCATCCATCTCCTGCGAGGTGGAGTTGTAGGCCCGGGTCCGGCTGCCGCCCCAGGAGTTGCTCTGGTAGACGCCGAAGTAAGGCGAGGAGACGAGCTGCTGGGTGTGGGTGTAGCGGTTCGACAGGTAACCGTAGTCGGCGAAGATGCCCTGGGCATCCGGGCACAGGCCCCGCGCACCGGCGCTGGAGTTGCCGGCACCGAAGTTGATGCCAAAGGTGCAGGTGCCGTGGCTGTCGTCGCCGCCGCGACTGCCGTGCCAGAGCGGCGCGTTGGCCCAGTCCGGGTGGTTCGAGTCCAGGTTGCCGTCCATGACCTCGGCGCGCACGCCCTGGCCCGAGAAGCCGTAGGTGGTCGCCTCGATGTAGTCGGCGCCCATCCTCGCCCGGACGATGTCCATGTCGTCCTCGGGCGCGCTCCAGCGATCCACGCCCAGGACCTCGCTCATGTGCAGGACCTCCACCAGCTGGGCCGGCGAGAGGGTGGCCTCCAGCACCAGGCCCTGGGGAATCATGGCCTCGACGGTGCCGCCGATCTCCTCGACGCGGCCGGCGACGATCTGCTTGTCCGCCAGGCCCCAGGCACCGACGACGATGCGGTAGCGGGCCGGCTCGGTGAGGCGGCCGGCGCGCCAGTCGGCGAGGATGGCATCCTCCATCTTGTAGGCCGGATGGAAGGCACCCACCCAGCGCACGAAGGGCAGCTCCGCCACCCGGGCGGCGGTCTCCAGGTCCATCCGCCAGATGTTGGCGTGCCAGGCGAGGAAGCGCAGGTCCTCGGCCCCCATGGCCCGGATCTCCTCCCGCCAGGGCTCCAGCCCCTTGGCCACGTACTGGACGATGAACAGTCGGTGGTCGGCCCGGGCCATGAGGAAGGGTTCCACCTCGGGCTCGGCGTCCTGCAGGGGATCGAAGGTGCCGTAGCGCAGCGTCAGCTCCCAGGGAGTGCTCCGGGGGCGCCCGAAGGTCAGGCCACCGTCCAGGGAGACGGCGTACCAGGGCCGCCCCTCCACCTCCCAGGTGATGGCCACGGTGCCGTCCCTCTCCAGGAGGCTGGGACGCTCCACGGCACCGCGGGCGACAGCGACCACGTACTCGTAGTCAGCAGGACCGCGATAGACCAGGGCCTCGCCCCGGGGGGTGGTGCGCACCTCCAGCCGCTCGGGAGACGGGGCCAGATCCTGGGCGGCAGCCCGCCCGGGCACCAGGAAGGCCCCCAGGGCTGCCACAAGGAACAGGGGATGAGAGGGAAGATGCATGGTGCTCCACCCTAGCACGGGAACCAGGCCCTAGACTGGAACCCGGCGAAAGGATCGCCTACCGGAGCCCACCATGGCCCCCCAGGACCAGCACGGCCGGCCCCTGCGCAAGCTCCGCATCTCGGTCACCGACCGCTGCAACCTCCGCTGTGCCTACTGCATGCCGGAGGAGAACTACACCTGGCTGCCCCGCCGGGAGATCCTGGACTTCGAGGAGATCCGGCGCCTGGCGGGGGTCTTCCGCTCCCTGGGCATCGACGCCATCCGCCTGACCGGCGGCGAGCCCCTCCTGCGCCGGGACCTGCCCCGCCTGGTGGCCATGCTCGCCTCCCTGGAGGGCATCCGGGACCTGGCCCTGACCACCAACGGCCTGCGCCTGGCCGAGGCCGCCCCGGACCTGGCCGCCGCCGGACTCCACCGGGTGACCGTGAGCCTCGACACCCTGCAACCCGAACGCTTCCGGCGCCTGGCCCGCCGGGAGGGCCTGGACCGGGTCCTGGCCGGTCTCGAGGCCGCCGCCGCCGCCGGCCTGCGGCCACTGAAGATCAACACCGTGGTGCTCCGGGACGAGAACGACGACGAGATCCCGGCACTCCTGGATCTGGCCGGCCGTCTCGGGGCCGAGCTGCGCTTCATCGAGTACATGGACGTGGGCGGCGCCAGCGGCTGGTCGGCAGCCACCGTGGTTCCCCGGGAGGAGATCCTGGAACGGGTCGCCGCGGCCCGGGGCCGGCCGGAGCCCCTGCCCCGCCGGGACAGCGCCCCCGCCGAACGTTTCCGTCTCCCGGACGGGTGCGTCTTCGGCATCGTCGCCTCCACCACCGCTCCCTTCTGCGCCAGCTGCGATCGCAGCCGCCTGACCGCCGACGGCCGCTGGTTCCTCTGCCTCTACGCCGGCGCGGGCCTCGATCTCCGCAGCCCCCTCCGGGGGGGGGCGAGCGACGCCGCGCTGCGCCGGCTGGTGACGGACACCTGGCAGCTCCGCCGGGACCGGGGCGCCGAGGAGCGCCTGGGCCTGCGGGAGCGGCAGGCCCTGCCCCGGGACCCGGCCGTCCCGCACCGGGAGATGCGCACCAAGGGCGGCTAGCAGGCTGCTGCTCGCCGGTTCACCTCGGGCAGGCTGCCGAAGCGGGCGCCGAAGCGGGCCAGAAGCTCGCCCAGGAGCCGCTCCGGCTCCGCCGCCTGGCGCCAGCGCACCCGGAGCTCCGCGGCGGGCCAGGGCAGCCCCGGCAGGACCCGCTCCCGGAAGGCGGTCACGCCCCGGGCCAGATCCCGGTCCCGGCCGTAGTAGAGCATGGCGCTCCGGCCCCGGGGATAGGAGTGCAGGCCCCGGCGCAGGCGCACCTGGAAGACCCCCGGGGCCGCCGGCGGCGCCGCTGCGGCCAGCTCCTCCCAGGGGCCGAAGGCCCCCTCTACGGCGTCGCTGCAGCGCGGCATGGTTGCAGCCAGGCCATCTCGTGGTCGCCCGGGGCGTAGGGGTTCGGGTGCAGGCGGGAGGACTCGACCCGGGCCCGGACGTAGAGTTCGTCGCCCCGGAAGGAGTAGACGGCCGGGTTCTCCCGGGTCTCCAGGAGGATCTCCCCCACCGGGCCGAGGCGTCCCCCCGGAAGGCGCCGGGTGCCGACGAAGCGGACCGTGTACTCCACCCCCGCTTCGGCGGCCACCGCAACCTGGTAGCGCCGGCCGTCGCAGCGAAAGTCGGCGAGGGTGACGCCGCTCGAGGCGTAGAAGTCGCCCCGGTGCAGGGCGGCGAGGATGGCCCCGGGCGTCAGCTCGGGGGCCCGGACCATGACCCAGCCCCGGCCCGGGTTCGGGTGACCGGGCCCGAGGTCGTGGTAGTGGTGGGCGTCGTCGGTGGCCAGGCCGTAGAGGAGACGCGGTTCGGGGCCGGTGAGACGCTCCACCAGCGCCAGGTCCCAGAGTTCCTCCATGCCCGGGTGCTCCCCGTCGCCGTAGTTGCGGACCGCGGAGTGGCCGTTGTAGACCTCGAAGAAGGCCTCGCCCCGGATCCCGGCCACGTCCCGGGGCGTCAGGCTCCAGGTGAAGTTGGGATGGTTGACGTGGGCCAGGACCGGCCGCTGCAGGCGACGGCCCTGGGCGCGGACGGCGTCGATGTTGCGCTGCAGCACCTCGGCCACGCTTCCCCCCCCCTGCGGCGGGATGGGCTCGGCCAGGTTGAGACCGTTGACGTGGACATTGCGCCCCTGGAAGGCATCGGTGATCTCCTCGCCCTGGATGAACAGGAAGCGCCCCGGCGCCGCGAAGCGCCGCTCCAGCTCGGGGAGGGTCCAGAGGCGCATCTCCAGGCCCTCCGGCCCCTCCCGGGTCCGCACCGCCGGGCCGAAGCGCCGGCGCAGCACCGCCAGGCGGGCCGGCGTCAGGCGGCTCCGGGGGCCCTCCCGGACCGGGAACCAGCGTTCCCCCTGGGAAAGGACGTTGTGGTCCGAGAGGACCAGGAAGTGGTAGCCGTGCTCCCGGTACCAGGCGGCCACCGCCTCCGGCGCCGCGTCGCCGTCGCTCCACAGGGTGTGGGTGTGGGTGTTGCCCTTCCACCACGACACCGGCGCCGGGAAGTCGGGGTCGGGGG
>CAYMFV010000217.1:0-5388 GCA_964389745.1 uncultured Planctomycetales bacterium
ACCAGGATGCGGCCGAGTGGCTGGAGGCCTCCCGCCTGACGCCCCGGCAGCTCGCCCCCTACCGGGACCTGCCCGAGTTCGCCGGCCTGCTCCGGCGGCAGCGCTTCAGACGCATCTTCGGGGTCGACTGAAGGGCGGCCGAAGGGGGATCGCCTCAGTCGCCCGCCGGGAGCTCCCGGAGGAGGACGATCTCCTGGCGGACGTAGCCCCAGCGCTCGGCGGTGAAGAGGGCGGCCTCGTCCTCCGGCTCCACCCGGGTCACCAGGACCCGATGGCCCCGGCGCCGGGCCTCCTCCCCCGCCCGGCCCGCCAGGCGCCGGCCCAGCCCCCGGCCCCGGAGCTCCGGCCGGACGTGGAGGCTGGCCAGCCAGGGGCGGAGCTCCCCCCCGGGGGCCTCCTCCAGGAGGACCAGGGCACCGCCGGCATCCCCGGGACGCTCCTGGCCGGCCAGGACCAGGAAGCCGCCCGGGGTCGCGGCCAGGGCGACGGCCCGCTCCAGCGGCAGGCCCGGCCAGGCCTGCAGGAGAGCTTCGGCCGCCTCCCGGAAGGGCCCGGTCCCGGCCTCCAGGACCTCGATGCGGACGGTGGTCATGGCACCCCAGCCTAGGGCCGCCGGTCCGGCGCACTGGACGGGGACGGGCCGGGGGGAGACAATGCCCGGCCGCCCCGGGGTCCACCGTGTCCAAGAAGCCCGAACTCGAAGTCCAGACCGAGCAGCAAGGTCCCTGCCTGCACCTGCTGCATCTCCAGGCTCCTCCAGCCCGTGTGGGCCGGGAGTTCCGCCACTTCTGGCAGGACGTGGGCCGCCGCGTCCGCATCCCCGGCTTCCGGCCGGGCCACGTGCCCCCGGAGATCCTGCGCCGCCGCCTCGGTGAGGAGATGGAGAAGGAGGCCCGGGAGCACGTGGTGGAGCACCTGGTCCGGGACGCCATGAAGCGCAGCGGTCTCCGGGTCCTGCGCCTCCTGGACTTCGACCCGGCCGGGGTGGAGGTCGAGGAAGGCGAGCCCCTGGCTCTGGAGCTGAAGATGGAGACCTGGCCCGAGATCGAGCTGCCGCCCTGGGAGGAGGTCCGGGTGGCTGCCGAGCCCGTGGCCGCCGGCGACGACGAGGTGGAGGAGACCATCCGGGGCATGGCCCGGGACCACGCCCGCTTCGACCCGGAGCCCGACGCGGTCCTGGACGAGGAGCACCTGGTGGTCTGCGACCTGCGCTACCACCGGGACGGGGAGGAGGGGCCGGGGGCCGAGGGCCTGCGCCTGGGCCTGTCCGCCCCCCTGTACGGCTGCGATGCCGAAGCCTTCCGGACGGCCATGGCCGGTGCCCGGGCGGGCCAGGAGATCCGGGTGCCCATCCGCTTCCTGGACGGCTTCGAGCGGGAGGACTGGGTGGGCAGCGAGGGCGAGGCCGCCCTGCAGGTCCGGGAGGTGGTCCGGCCGCGGCCGGCCACCGAGGAGGAGCTGGTCGAGGAGCTGGGCCTGGAGTCCGCCGACGAACTCCGGGCCAGGATCCGGGAGGAGATCACCCGGCACAAGGAGAGTCGGGAACGAGACCGGCGGCTGAGCGAGATGCTCGAGACCATGTCCCGCCTGCGGCCCTTCGACCTCCCGGCCCGTCTGGTCGAGGAGGAGATCGACGCCGGGGTGGAGGCCCAGCGCAAGCGCCTCCGGGAGCAGGGTCTGGACGAGACCCAGGCGGCGGCCCGGGCCGAGGAGGCCCGGGAGCAGATCGCCGAGGCGGCCCGGCGTCGCCTCCGGGCCTTCTTCCTGACCCGGCGCATCGCCGAGGCGGAGCATCTCGCCGTCACCCGCCAGGACATGCAGAGGGCCTACGAGGCCCTGGCCGGGCGCCACCAGGTGGACCCGGGGGCCGTGGCGGCCTACTACAAGGAGCGGGGCCTCACCGGCCAGCTCCACGACGACATCCTGGACAGCAAGGTCCGGGCCTTCCTCGCCGCCCGCCTGGCCGCTCAGGACGCCGGCACCGAGGAGGCCGCAGCCGGCGTCGCCGCCGACGTTGCCCCCGAGGAAGGGCCCCGCTAGTTTCCACTCGCCATGGACGAGACCGTGCCGCCCTCCGCCTTCACCATCCCCTACGTCATCGAGAAGACGGGCCGCGGGGAACGGGTCTACGACCTGTTCTCCCGACTCCTCGAGGACCGCATCGTCTTCATCGGGACGCCGATCGACGACCAGGTGGCCAACGTCGTCGTCGCCCAGCTCCTGTTCCTGCAGAAGACGAACAAGAGCCAGGACGTCCAGATGTACATCAACTCGCCGGGCGGATCGGTCACGGCCGGCCTGGCCATCTACGACACCATGCAGTATGTGGACTGCGACGTGGCCACCTACTGCATCGGCCAGTGTGCCTCCATGGGCGCCGTGCTCCTCGCCGGCGGCAGCAAGGGCAAGCGCTTCATGCTGCCCAACTCCCGGGTGATGATCCACCAGCCCTGGGGCGGCACCCAGGGCACGGCCGCCGACATGGCCATCCAGGTCCAGGAGATCCTGGAGCTGAAGAGCCGCCTGAACCGGATCCTCGCCCGGCACACCGGCCGGACTCTCAAGCAGATCGAGAAGGACACCGACCGGGATCGTTTCATGAGCGCCGAGGAGGCCCTGGAGTACGGCCTGGTGGACCAAGTCATCGGCGCCGAGGCTGGCTAGGAAGCTCCTTTCCGGGAGAATCCGTCACCAGGAAGGCCGCGTGGCGTCGTCCAGGAGCATGGGGTAAGCTAGGGGGGTCATGGCACGAGGCAGCGAACGCGGCGGCGCCGAGCGGTGCACCTTCTGCGAGAAGTCGCGGACCCAGGTCCAGTCCCTGATCGCTGGGCCGCCGGGCATCTACATCTGCAACGAGTGCGTCGACATCTGCAACTCCATCCTCCACGAGGAGGACCGGCGCCTCCGCCGCAGCGACCATCCCGGCACCGGGCTGGGTGCCGTCTACACGCCCCGGGAACTGGTGGCGCGCCTCGACGAGTACGTCTACGGTCAGGAGGAGGCAAAGCGGGCCCTGGCGGTCGCAGTCTACAACCACTACAAGCGCCTGGACTCGGTCGCCCGCCTGGAGGAGCACCCGGAGCTGGCCGACGTGGAGCTGGAGAAGTCGAACATCCTGCTCCTGGGGCCCACCGGCTCGGGAAAGACCCTCCTCGCCCGCACCCTGGCCCGCATCCTGGACGTCCCCTTCGCCATCGCCGACGCCACGACCCTCACCGAGGCGGGCTACGTCGGCGAGGACGTGGAGAACATTCTTCTCAAGCTCCTGCAGGCCGCCGACTTCGACCTGGAGCGGGCCCAGCGCGGCATCATCTACATCGACGAGATCGACAAGATCCGCCGCACCACCCAGAACGTCTCCATCACCCGGGACGTGAGCGGCGAGGGCGTCCAGCAGGCCCTGCTCAAGATCCTCGAGGGTACGGTCGCGAACGTGCCTCCCCAGGGTGGCCGCAAGCACCCCGAGCAGTCCTGCATCCAGATGGACACCACGGGCATCCTCTTCCTCTGTGGCGGCACCTTCTCCGGCCTGGACGAGATCATCGCCCGGCGGATCGGCGAGTCCACCATCGGCTTCCATACCGGGGAGCGCTCCGGTGAGGAGGAGATCTCGGACCGGGAACGGCTCCTGCCCCTGGTCGACACCAAGGACCTCATCGAGTACGGCCTGATCCCCGAGTTCGTCGGCCGCCTGCCCGTGCACGTGCCCCTGCACGAGCTGAAGGTGGAAGATCTGGTGCACATCCTCACCGAGCCGCGGAACGCCCTGGTGAAGCAGTACCAGGCCTACTTCGCCATGGAGGGCCACGAGCTGTCCCTGACCGAGGAGGCCTTGCGGGCCATCGCCGGGAAGGCCTACGACGTGGGCACGGGGGTCCGGGGCCTGCGCAGCATCCTGGAGGAGGTCCTCCACGACCTCATGTTCTCCCTGCCCGACTACGGGGAGCCCGGCCGCCGTTTCGTCATCACCGGCGAGATGATCCGGACCGGCAGCGCTCGGGTGCTCCTCGAAGGCTCGGGCGAGAGCCGGCGCGAGACCGCCTGATCCCGGTCCATGGCCGGCTGGCTCCTCCCGGTCCTGCTGGCCGGCCTCCAGGGTGCACCGGGGGCCGCGCCCTTCCGGATGGACCTGCCCGGGGGCTACCGTCCCTTCGCCCCGACCGCCGACGGCGCCGGCTGGGAAGCCCCGGCCGAGGACGGCCCAGCCCGCTTCGTCCTCTACCACTACCTGGTGGAGACCCCCGGGGCCACCGCCGGGGCGGTGGCTGCCGACCGGCGCCGCCGCCTCTGGGAGCCCCGGCTGGAGCTCCTGCCCGGTGCCAGCCTGGAGAGCTGGCAGGGCACCCTCGCTGGCCACCCGGCCGCGGGCCTGGCCCTCCGCTACCGCCGGGAAGGGCTGGAGTATCGGCTCCTGGAGCGGGTCCTCCTCCTGGATCCCCACCTGATCCTCCTGGCCTGGGAGGGGCCGGCCGGCGGCGCCGAGGCCGCCGAGCGGGCTCTGGCCACCCTCGGGCTGCCGGAGGCCTGGGCCCCCCGACCGGCACCGGCGGAGGACCTGGCCCGGGGACAGGGAGGAGCGGCACCGGCGCTACCCCCGCCCGGGGCCCTGGACGTACGAGTGGACCTCACGGCCCTCGGCGACGGCATCCTCCAGGTCGAGCTGGAGCTCCACCTCGACTCCGCCCCCCCCCGCCCGTGGCGATGGGAGCTGCCTCCCGGTGCCCGCCTCGTCGCCGGCGGCCCGGACAGCCCCCGGCTGCACTACCGGCTGGAGCTCGACCGCAGCGGCACGACCGAGGACTTCGTGGCCTCAGCGAGCCGCTACGGGCTGGTCCTCAGGCCCCAGGCCCTGGCCGCCCTGGATCCCGCCTGGCTGGCCCTGCCCCGGAGCCAGGAGCCGGCGCAACCCCTGGCACCACCGGCCTGGCGCCTCGAGGTCCGGACTCCCGGCACCCTCCGGGTCCTCTCCTGGAGCGCTCCCGTCTCCGTGGAACAGGATCCGGACAACGGGGAGCTCACCTTCCGCTTCCCGACCCTGGCCTCGGGCCGCTCCTGGCCCTTCTTCCTGGCCGGCCAGTACCAGGAAACCGCCGCCGCCGGCCGGCGCTTGCAGCTCCGCCGCTCCGCCCGGGCCCGCCGCCCCGAGGAGACCCTGCGTTTCCTGGGCCGGAGTGCCGAGGCCCTGGCCCGCTGGCTGCCCGGCCTGCCGACGGCCCCGGGCGGCCCCCTGCGCTGGCAGGTGGCCACCTTCCCCGGCACCGGCGATCGGGTCCTGCCGGGCCTCCTGGTCCTGGACGAGAGCCAGGGCTGGCTGGACGAGCCCCGGGACGCCCCCTGGCTGGGCAGCAGCCGGGCCGCGGGCCTGGCCCAGCGGGTGGTGTCCATGGC
>CAYMFV010000218.1:0-5386 GCA_964389745.1 uncultured Planctomycetales bacterium
TGGGCAAGGGCCTGCGGGCTGCCCGTCCTGCAGCACCTCGTCGAGGCAGCGGCGGTGACGGAGCGGCGGGCGGGCCACGAGGTCCGCAAGGACCTGGTCGGACCGGTGTGGGAGCCCCTGCTGGCCAAGGCCCTGGACGCCGCGGGCGTCGAGTACCGCCAGCAGTACCCCGCCTGCGGCTTTTACCTGGACTTCGCCATCTTCCGGCGCGACGGCCAGCGCCTGGATGTCGAGGTCGATGGTGAGACCTACCACCGGGGCGCTGATGGGGGGCCCCTTCCGGAGGACCAGCGCAGGGACCTCATCCTGCGAGCCAACGGCTGGACGGTCCGCCGCTTCTGGGTTTATGAGCTACGAGAGGACCTTGAAGGATGCGTGACGAAGATCAAGGACTGGCTGGGGAATTGACCAGGGGGATGGACGCCGAGGCCCGTGAACTACCGGTTCCCTGGGGCTTCGTCGCGGCCATGGTGCTCCTGGCCATCGGGGCCGTGGCCGGACAGGCGCTGGGGCTGCGCAGCCTGCTCGGCTTCAACGAGGAGAGGAACACCTGGGAGGCCCGGGAGGAGGCGCGGACCGACCTGCTGAAGGAACTGGAAGACCTGGGGCGCAAGGTGGCCCAGGCGCGGGCCGTGATGGAGGGCGTGGCTGCGGATCGGGAGGCCGCACGAGCGGACCTCGCGTCGGTGGAGAGCGAGCTGCAGGCCACGCGGAACCGCCTCGAGGAGGCTCGCACGAAGGAGGCGGCGGCCCAGGCGGGGACCACGGAGCTCCTGGGCAGGGCCGAGGGACTGCGCACCGAGATCGAGCGCCTCACCAAGGAGAGAGGCGACATCCTGGCGCGTGTCCAGGAGCTCGGTTCCCAGGAATCGGACCTCCAGGTGCGGACGGACAGCGTCAAGGCGGACCTGGCGCGGCGCCAGTCGGAGCTCGACCGGCTCAAGAAGGACCTCGACGCCACCCGCACATCCCTCTCCAGGGCTCAGCAGGCGCTCCAGCAAACCAACCAGGAGCTGGCCGTGGTGCAGCCGGAGCTGGCGGCCGCACGCGCAACCCTGGACGAGGCCGCGCGCACGAAGGCGTCCCTCGACAGCCTCCGCAACCAGGAGGCCGCCCTGAAGACCTCGGTGGAGGGTCTGCAGAAGCGCAAGGAGCGCCTTGGCACCGAACTGGCCAGCCTCGAGAAAGAGCGGACCGACCTGGTTGCGACCGTCCGCGACCTGGAGGGCAGGAAGGAGGACCTGGCGGATGCGGTCGGCACCCTGGCGAAGGAGGAGGCGCGGCTGAAGGCCTCCACCAGTGCCCTGGCCAGGGAGGAGCTACGCCTCCAGGGCTCGAACCAGGAGCTGTCGAACACGATCGCAAGCAGCCGCAGCACCCTGTCGGCGATCGAGGAGAAGGTGGCGGCCGCCCGCAAGGACCTCGCGGCGGTGACCGCACAGGTGGCTTCCCTGCGCGCCGCCGTGGCGGGCCTGGAGGAGCAGAAAAGGGAGGTCCGCGACCGGCAGGCCACGCTCCTCGACCTGGAGAAGAAGGTCGCCGCCGCCGAGGCTCTCAGGCAAAGCCTGGCGACTGACCTGGACAGGATGCGGGCCGAGGTGGCCGGGTTGGAGAGCGCGCGCACCACCCTGGCCGGGGTGGAGGCCCGCATCGAGAACCTGAAGGCGGAGGAAGGCGAGGCGCGGGAGCGGATCCGGGCCCTGGAAGCGCAGCGCGCCGCCCTGGAGGAACAGCTGTCCAGCCAGCAGGAGGCCCAGGGCAGGCTGGCCAGCACACTCCTGACCCTGGCGGGCCGGCTCGACCGGATGTTGAAGAGCGCTTCGGGTGATGCCGGTGGTTCCGGAGCGCAAGGTGGGGACGGACAGGCGAGCAGGGAGGAAGGAAAGTGAGCTGGGACGCCATTCTGTACATGTCCATCTTGGGCGTGGCCTGCACGATGGGGCTCGTCACGATGGCGACGGTGATAGGCCTCCGCTACAGGAGGGAGCTGCCGAAGCTCCCGATCCTGCGCAGCATAGAGGCCCTCGAGGAGGAGAGGCGGACCCTCGAGGGCCAGCTCGCCGACCTCCAGGAGGACCTGCGGGACGCGCGCAAGACCGTCGAGGAGGGCCAGCGTCTCCAGGAATGGCTCGACGAGAAGGAGGACGAGATCCGGCGCAAGAGGGAGGAACTGGGGACGCTGGACGAGCAGTACGCCAAGCTGGAGAAGGTCCGCCAGGAGCTGGCGGAGGCCGAGGCGAGCCTGGAGAAGGTGACCGCCGAGCTTCGTGACCAGGAGGAGGTGGTCAAGGAGATCGCGGCGGCGCGGGAGGCCCTGCAGGAGTGCAGGAACGACCTGGAACGGCTTTCCCGGGAGCGCGAGGATCTGGCGAAGGAGGCTGCGGGGCTGCGAGAAACGGTAGAAGACCTGGGCAAGGCGCGGGAGGATCTGGAGTGCACCGTGCTGCCCCTGCGCGAGGAGCTGCAGGAACTGCGGACGGAAAAGGTTGAACTGACCGGCACGGTCGAGGCCCTGCGCAAGGACCAGGAGCGCCTCCTGCAGGCGGTGCAGGGGTTGCGCGAGGCACACCGGGCTGCGGGCGGGGTTCCGGAGGGGCACGACCCGTGCGCGGAACTCTACGTGCCCTACATACAGGAGCGCCGGGAGGCCGGCGGGCCCGCGGACGAGGTGGAGCGCCTGGACAGGATGGAGCGCCAACTGGAGCGGGTGGGCATCCACCTGACACGGCGCACGCTGCGGGCCTTCCACACCGCCCTCAAGGTCCAGGACATGTCGCCGCTCACGGTCCTTGCCGGCATCAGCGGGACCGGCAAGAGCCTTCTGCCGGCCGTCTATGCCCGCTGCATGGGCGTTCACTTCCTCAACCTGCCGGTCCAGCCGGCCTGGAACGCGCCGCAGGACCTGTTCGGCTTCTACAATTACCTCGAGCACAAGTACAAGGCCACGCCGCTGGCGCGGGCGCTGCTCCAGTTCATGTGCTACGAGCGTCCGGAACCGGTGAGGCCGGTCCTTGAGGACCAGATGCTGCTGGTCCTCCTGGACGAGATGAACCTGGCAAGGATCGAGTACTACTTCTCCGAGCTCCTGAGCCGCCTGGAGCTGCGCCGGACCATCGACCCGGGGAGCGAACAGGAGCGGCGCAAGGTGGCCATTCCCCTGGAGATTCCGCGGCTGGATGGCGCGGGCATGGATGGCGCCTCCGAGCTCCGCATCTATCCGGGCGGCAACGTGCTCTTCACGGGGACGATGAACGAGGACGAATCCACGTTGAGCCTCTCGGAGAAGGTGCTGGACCGGGCGACCGTGTTGCGTTTCGGTCGTCCCAGGCGGGTGGTCAGTGTCCAGCCGAGACTGGCCGGGATCCCGGAATCGCCTCCGCTGGGCTATGACGTCTGGCGTTCCTGGCAGGCCAGGTCGGACGACGACCTGCCGGCCGACATCAAGGAGCTGATCCACGACACGCTCGCCGGCATCCTGGCCGACCTGGGCATGCCGCTTGCCCACCGGACCGCCCAGGGCATCCACCAGTACCTTGCGCTCTACCCGGGGGGCGACAAGCAGCGCTTCCGCCATGCCCTGGCCGACCAGGTTGAGCAGCGCGTCCTGCCGCGGGCCAGGGGCCGCGACAACCGGCTGATCGAGGCCCCCATGCGGCGCCTAGCCAGGCTTCTTGAGAAGGAACTGGAGGACACGGAACTCGCCCGGGCCATCGAAACGGCCCTCCGGGACGAGCAGGGGGTCTTTCTCTGGGCCGGCCTCGACCGCACGGACGCGTGACCCTGGAACTGCACCCGGCACCCTGGACGGCCTTCGCCGGGCTACGGGGCCTGGCTCTCGGCAGGATCCATGGGCAGGAGCTGGACTGGGCGGTGCTGCCCCGTCTCGTTGGCAGGCTGCCGCGCGGCTTCCTGTGGAACGGACGAGCGCCCGTGCTGGCCGCACATGGTGGTGGTGACCAGCCGGACCACTACGATCCGCCGCTTCCGGAACAGGGCTCCACGCATGTCTTCCGCGCCGGTGCCGCCCAGCAGGGAGAGGTGCGGTTCCTGGGCATCGGGCCGCGGGCCCGGGAACAGGACCGGGAGGACGATCCCCGGGAACGCTGGCTCCATTGGCAGTACCAGCGGTACAAGGAGCTCGCCCACATCGGTGGTGCGCCAAGGCTGCTCGAGTGTGAGATCCCCCTCGGCGCCCGGCGGGAATGGAGTGCCGTCGAGGAGGAGTGGCGGCAGAGCGGAGAGGACCAGGCGGAGGTCTCGCTGATCGTGGACCTGGCACGCCGCCAGCGCCTGCTGGCGGCCCTCCAGGGCATCGCGACTGCTCCGCGGAGGATGCTTCGCCGGCGGCACCGACAGGAACGCCTGTCCCGGGTCCGGGAAACGGACCAGGTTGCGCTCCGGGACCTGGCGCGGCGACCCGGCAGGACGGCGACGGAGAAGGCCGGTCCGAGGCAGCAGGTGCTCGCGGTCGTCAGGGAGGAGACCACGGACCTACCCGAGAACCGGGTCTTGTTGTGGTGCGTTCGGCGGATGGAGCGCATGGCCCGGTCCTGGTGCGAGCGCAACGCCCGTTTTCGCGGAACCGTGCGTTACGAAGCAGTGGCGCGCCTGCTCGCCGTGCTCCGGCGGATCCAGCGGGTTCCCGCGCTGGAGACCGTCTCCTCCCTGCAGCACCACATGGTCACGCCGACCTACTGCTTCCAGTTCGAGAACCGCTACCGCGAGGTCTGGAACGCCTATGTCGCCATTCGCCGGGAGGAACAGGTGGTGGACGACCTCTGGCGATGGCACGGCCACCTCTGGGGCGGCACCGCCCGGCTCATCCTGGGCGCGTTGCTCACGAGCCTGGACGGTTGGCACGAGAAGCGACTCTCGACGCCGTTCTTCCGGACGGAGGGAACGAGCGGCGAGTGGACACTGGGGCCGTCGGTCCCGGGTCCCTTCACGACCCCGGTCGGTGACTGCCATGTCCTGGACCTTCGCGAGGAATGGAGCCTGGGACTTGCTGGCGACCTCGCACTGCCGGCGGACGTACACGGATCCGGCGCCGACTGGGTCCTGGTCCTGCCCGACGCGCAGCGCGTCCTCCTGGCATGGTCGGCCGTCTGGGGTCCGGGCCAGACGCCGGCTGTCCTGCCCGGACTCGATGCACTGGACAGGCGCCTGGCGGGCTTGACGGCGGACACGGAGTGGGACTGCCGGGCGCTGGTCCTCCTGGGCGAGCCGGAGGTGCCGAGCAGCGAGGCGGACTGGGTGGAGAACCACGGAAGGCTCCACGTGCTGCACACCCCCACCGGGATCTCCGCGCTGTCCCTTATCGCCATCTGATCCGCGCGCGTCCTCGGATGCGGTAGACGTCGTGGGTTGTCGTGGCATCGAATACAAA
>CAYMFV010000219.1:0-5337 GCA_964389745.1 uncultured Planctomycetales bacterium
CCCCCGGCGAAGGGGACCCGGAAGACCACCACCCGGGCCCGGCCCCTGCCCACCAGGACGGGCTGGAAGCCCTCCCGGCGCCAACCCGGCGGGGCCACCGCCAGCGGCAGGGGGGGGGAGGCACAGGCCCGGAGGTTCTGGCGGAGGCCGGCGCCGAGCTGGGCGGCGGAGACCGCCGCCTGGAACTCGGTTGTGCCAAGGGCGTGCAGCACCGCCGGGTCGCCGCCGTCCAGGACGGCCTCCAGGGCCGTCTGGAAGCGCTCCAGGGGCGCGCCGGCGGCCGGCGTCTCCTCCTGGGGGGGGGCGGCCAGGATCAGGAGGCCGGCCAGGAGGAGGGCAGGGCTCACGCCGCCCCCTCCAGGGGCAGGAGGTCCGGCTCCCAGAGGGCAGGCTCCCGGGGCACCCGCTCCAGGGCGAAGCCGGGCAGGAGGTCCGCCGGCCGGAGCTCCTCGATCGCATGGGGCACCGGCAGGCCCGACCAGCGGGCGAGGAGGTCCAGGACCCGGCCCGGTCCCAGGCCTGCGGCCCGGCAGCGGGCCAGGGTCGTGTCCCCGTGGCGCTTGGCCAGGCGGCGGCCGTCCCGGCCCACCACCAGGGGGGTGTGGGCGAAGCGCGGCGGGCGCAGCCCCAGGGCCCGGTAGAGGAGGATCTGCCGGGCGGTGCTCGGCAGCAGGTCGTCGGCTCGGAGGACGTCGCTGACCCCCTGCCCGGCGTCGTCCACCACCACGGCGAGCTGGTAGGCGGGCTCCCCGTCGCGCTTCCAGACGACGAAGTCCCCGAGTTCCCGGTCCACGCGGTAGCGACAGCCACCCCGGAAGCGGTCCGCGAAGGCGACCACCGTGCCGGGGGGCACGGCGAAGCGCCAGCAGGGCTCCTGGCCGGTGGCCCGGCGGGCCGCCTCGGCATCGGGCCAGCGACCCCGGCAGGTCCCGGGGTAGACGGGGCCCTCCTCGCCGGCGTGGGGGGCGCTGGCGGCCTGCTCCACGTCCCGCCGGGTGCAGGTGCAGGGGTAGACCCGGCCGGCGGCGGCCAGGCGCTCCAGGGCCTCCCGGTAGACGGCCAGGCGTGGCCGCTGGAAGACCGGGCCCAGGTCCCAGTCCAGGCCCAGCCAGCGGAGGTCCCGGATGGCGGCGGCGGCGGCGCCCGGGCGCACCCGGGGGCCATCCAGGTCCTCCACCCGGAGCAGGATCTCCCCCCCCCGGTGGCGGGCGTCCAGCCAGGCCAGGAGGAAGGTGCGGGCGTTGCCCAGGTGCAGGACACCGGTGGGGCTGGGCGCCAGGCGGCCGCGGAGGGGCATGGCGCTATTCTGCCCTCGTGGCCCTCGCCCTGCGCCGGCTCCCGGCCGCCAGCCTCCTCCTGGCCGCCGCCTGCTCCCTGGCCCGCCCCGGGGAGGACGCTGCCCCGCCCCCCCGGCCGGCGGTGCGCATCCTGGGCGCCGCCCAGGACGCCGGCCTGCCCCAGCTCCTCTGTCCCTGCCGCCACTGCCGGGAGGCCCGGGTCCGGCCGCGCCCGGAGCACCGGGTGACGGCCCTGGCGATCCTCGGCCGGAGCGGCCGCTGGTGGCTGGTGGACGCGACCCCGGACCTGCCGGCCCAGGTCGAGGCCATGGGCAGCCTGCCGGCGGGCATCCTCCTCACCCACGCCCACATGGGGCACATGACCGGCCTCCTCTGGCTGGGCCGGGAGGCTGTGGACGCCCGGGACCTGCCCCTGTACTGCAGCTCCGCCATGGCCCGGCTGCTGGCCGGGAACGCCCCCTGGCGCCTGCTCCTCGAGCTCGGCGAGCTGCGCCCCGAGCCCTTCCGGTCGGGAGCGCCCCTGGAACTCGAGGCCGGCCTCACGGTGACACCCCTCCGGGTCCCCCACCGGGACGAGTTCGCCGACACCCATGGTTTCCTCGTCGCCATCGAGGGGGGGGGCAGCCTCCTCTACGTGCCCGACGTGGATCGCTGGGAGGACTGGGACCGGGACCTCGGCCAGCTTGCCGTCGAGGTAGACTGGCTGCTCCTCGACGGCACCTTCTTCGCCGCCGGCGAGCTCCCCGGCCGGGACCCGGCGGAGATCCCCCACCCCACGGTGCGCCACAGCATGGACCTCCTCCAGGAGGTCCTGGCCGGAGGCCGGTCGCAGGTGCTCTTCACCCACCTCAACCACAGCAATCCCCTGTGGGACCCGGACAGCCCCGCCAGCCGGGAGCTCCGGGCCCGGGGCTTCGGCACGGCCCTGGACCGGGAGTGGATCCCGCTGGGGCCGCCGCGGCCCTAGGACTCCCGCCGGTGCACCCGGGTGGTGCTCGCCTGGTCGGTGGGCAGGACCAGGACCTCGGCGGCGTTGACGTGGGCCGGTCGGGTGGCCACCCAGAGGACCACTTCGGCCACGTCGGCGCCGGTCAGCGGCGTCATGCCCCCGTAGGTGGCGTCGGCCCGCTCCTGGTCGCCGTGGAATCGCACGGTGCTGAACTCGGTGTGCACCAGGCCCGGATCGACCGTGCTCACCCGGACACCGCTGCCACACAGGTCCAGGCGCATACCCCGGGTCAGGCCCAGGACGGCGTGCTTGGTCGCGCAGTAGACGTTGCCGCCCGGATAGGCCTCCCGGCCGGCGATGGAGCCGATGTTGATGACGTGGCCCCGGCCCCGGGCCACCATGCCCGGCAGCACCGCCCGGCTGACGTGGAGGAGCCCCTTGAGGTTGGTGTCCACCATCTCCTCCCAGTCGGCCAGGGAGCCCTCGTGCACGGGCTCCAGGCCCCGGGAGAGGCCGGCGTTGTTCACCAGGACCTCGATCTCCCGGAACGGCTCCGGCAGGCTCTCCACGGCCCGGGCCACGGCCCCGGCGTCCCGGACGTCGAGGACCAGCGTGTGCACCATCGTCGCGCCCCCCCCCTTGAGCCGGGCAGCCAGCTCCCGGAGGCGTTCCGCCCGGCGGCCGCAGACCAGCAGCCGGGCGCCGGCGCCGGCGAAGGCCTCGGCGCAGGCCTGGCCGATGCCGCTGGTGGCGCCGGTGACGAAGACCACCTTGTCGTGCAGCTCGGTGTCGGCTCGAGACATACCCGCCGTCAGTAGTCCAGGGCCTTGCTGTCCCGACGCTCGCAGAGGAAGGCGTGCAGCTCCTCGGCAGTCAGCCGGCGCTGCTCCTTGACCCCGTGGGTGCGCAGGTTGATCACCCCGTCGGCCAGCTCCCGGGCCCCGAGGACGGCCATGTAGGGGATCTTCTGCACCTCTGCCTCGCGGATGCGCTTGCGCAGGGGGCCGTCGGTCAGGACCTCGCTGCGGAAGCCGCCGGCGGTGAGGCTTCCCGCCAGCTCCCGGGCGGCCGATTCCTGATCGCCCCCCACCGGCAGGACCGCCACCGGCTGGGGATGCAGCCAGACCGGGAACCAGCCGGCGAAGTGCTCGATGAGGCCACCCACGAAGCGCTCGAAGGAGCCGAAGATGGCCCGGTGGACCATCACCGGCCGGCGCAGCTCGTTGCTCGTGTCGGTGTACTTCAGATCGAAGCGCTCCGGCAGGTTGAAGTCCACCTGCACGGTCGGCCCCTGCCACTCCCGGCCCAGGGCGTCCCGCATCTTGAAGTCCACCTTGGGCCCGTAGAAGACCCCGCCACCGGGGTCATCGGCGAGCTCCAGGCCCCGGCGCTCCGCCGCCGCCCGGAGGGCCGCCATGGCGTGCTCCCAGACCTCTTCGCTGCCCAGGGACTTCTCGGGCCGGGTGGCCAGATAGGCGCTGTACTCGTAGCCGAAGGTGCGCAGGATCCGGTCCACAAGATCCAGGACGCCAGTGATCTCGTCCTCGAGCTGCTCCGGCGTGCAGAAGATGTGGGCGTCGTCCTGGGTGAAGCCCCGGACCCGGAGCATGCCGTGCAGGGTCCCCGAGGGCTCGTAGCGGTAGACGGTGCCCAGCTCGGCGAAGCGCAGGGGCAGGTCCCGGTAGGAGTGGCGCCGGCAACGGAAGATGGTCACGTGCCCTGGGCAGTTCATGGGCTTGACCCGGTGCGGCCGGCCGTCCACGTCCATGGGGGCCCAGATCATGTCGGCGTAGTTCTGGAGGTGGCCGCTCCGCTCGAAGACGGGCTCCCCGGCCACGTGGGGGGTGTAGACAGGCCAGTATCCGGCCGCCTCGTGCAGCTCCCACCACCACGCCTCCAGGCGCCGGCGGACGTGGGCCAGGCGCGGGTGCCAGAAGACCAGGCCGGCCCCGAAGTCGGGGTGCAGGCTGAAGAGATCCAGCTCCCGCCCCAGGCGCCGGTGGTCCCGGGCCTGGACCTCCTCCAGGTAGTCCAGGTAGCGGCGCAGGTCCTTCCGGCTCCACCAGACGGTGCCGTAGATGCGCTGGAGCATGGGCCGGCTGGCGTCGCCCCGCCAGTAGGCCCCGGCCACGTGCAGGAGCTTGAAGGCGTCCTTCGGGATCTGCCGGGCGCTCTCCACGTGGGGGCCCTCGCACAGGTCGCTCCAGGTCCCGTGGTCGTAGAAGGAGACGGCCTCGTCCTCGGGGATGTCCTCCAGGAGCTCGAGCTTGTAGCTCTGGCCACTGGCCACGATGCGCCGCCGGGCCTCCTCCCGGGCCACCACCTCCCGGCGGAACTCGCCGGCCTCCGCCAGGATCCGGCGCATCTCCTCCTCGATCCGGGGCAGGTCCTCGTCGGTGAGGGGCCGGGGTAGCTCGAAGTCGTAGTAGAAGCCGTGCTCCACCGGCGGCCCGATCGCCACCTTGGCGCCGGGGAACAGGCGCAGCACCGCGTCGGCCATGACGTGGCTGACGCTGTGCCGGAGGGCGTGGAGGGAGACGGGGCCTTCCTGGGGCTCGAAGGGCAGGCTCATGGTGGCGGTGGGGCCGGAGGGCCGTCCCGGGACGGACGGGGGGATCCGGGGCGGGGATTCTAGCGGGCCCACGCCCCGGCCGGCCGCCGGCCGGATATCACCACGCAGGCAGGACAACGACCAAGGATTCTAGAATCTTGCTTTCTGCCGGGCCCGGCCTGGATCCGGTCTCGGCCAAAAAAAACTGGGGAAAGGGATACCCCTGACTAACATCGATGGTGCCGGACGCTTCCCCTGGCGTCCGTCCCCTCAAAAGCTTCCTGTCTCCTTGCCCGACGCCAGGCGCCGGTCGGACGCATTGCGTCACGACGCGCACATGGAGAGACGATCGGGCTACAACGAGGCTCCCTTCCCCCGGCCGCCTGGCCGGTGTGGGTCGGGCGTTTCCCCGGCTCGTCCTCTCCTGGTCCGTTCTCCCGAGGATCCAGCGAGATGACCGACCCCGCCCGCACCAAGGCCCTGCCCGCAGCCGGCCGCAACGGCCGTTCCCGGACCATCCCCGCCCCTGCCTTCCAGCC
>CAYMFV010000220.1:0-5301 GCA_964389745.1 uncultured Planctomycetales bacterium
CCACCGGCAGAAGGCCCGCCGGCGGGGCCCCGCCCTCCTCACCCGCCCGGGCCAGGACCACCGCCGCCCCCCCCCGGGGGCCGCCCTCGAGGAGGGCATCCACGGGCACCGTCGGCCCCGCGGCCCGCCGGCGCAGGATCTGCACCCGGACCAGCATCCCGGGCAGCAGCCGGCGGGCGCCGGGATCGTCCAGGTCCAGCCGGATCACGCCGGTGAAGCTGCGGCTGCCCGGATCCGCCGCCGGCACCAGGGCGTCCAGGATCGCGGCCAGCTCCACCTCCGGCAACTCGTCGGCCCGGAGCCGTACCTGGACGCCAGGCTCCAGGGTCGCGGCCACCGCCGCCGGCACCTCGACACGTACCTCCCGGTGCCGAAGATCGACTACCTCGAAGGCGGCGGCGCCGGCCTGGACGTGGCTGCCCAGGGTCACCTGGCGGGCACTGACCACGGCGTCGAAGGGAGCCCGCAGCCGCCCCTGGGCCAGGCGGGCCTCCAGGCGGCGGACCTCGGCCCGGGCCTGGTCCCGGCGGGCCCCGGTGGTCCGGGCCAGGGTCTCCAGGCGCTCCCGCTCGCTCTCGGGAATCACGTCGGCACCCACCAGGCTGGCCCGGCGCGCCTCCCGGGCCGCGTTCTCCGCCTCGGCCTCTGCCGCCGCGGCGGCGGCCCGGGCTGCGGCCAGCTCCTGCTCCAGGACCGTGTCGTCCAGGCGGGCCAGGAGACGATCCGCCGCTACCTCGTCGCCCAGGTCGGCGGTCACCGCGGCCAGGGTTCCCGGCCGCTCGAAGGCCAGGAGGGTCCGCCGGGAAGAGCGCACGTCCCCCACCAGGGGCATCCACTCCTCGACGCTGCCCGGGACCACGGGGGCGACTGTGACCGGGAAGCGGAAGTCCATGGCCGGACCGGCCTCCGGCTCCTCCTCGCCGGCCTGGACGGAGCGCAGGGCCAGGAGGAGGACGGCCGCTCCGGCCAGGAGCAGGAACCAGGAAGCCAGGGTGGCGCGGTTCATGGACCGGCCCGACAGGCTAGGCGCCCGCCCCGGGAGAGGCCAGGATGAAGCTCCCGTGGCGCCGCTCCTCCCCTGCCTCCTGCTCCTCCTCGCCGGCGATCCCGGTGGGTCTCTGGCCCGCCAGGTGGTCCTGGTGAGCGTCGACGGTCTCCGGGCCGACGCCCTCCTCGCGGCCCGGGACGAGTCCCTGCCCGCCTTCCAGGAGCTCCTGAGCGGCGCCGGCACCCTGGACGCCCGCTGCGACCCCTGGCTCTGCACCACCCTGCCGAACCACGTGGGCATCGCCACCGGCCGGCTGCTCCGGGGGCCCGGCCAGCACGGCTGGGATGGCAACGAGCTGCCGGCGCCCGAGGCCACCCTCCACGACCGGGGCGGCTACCTGCCGGGCATCTTCGACGTCGCCCACGACCGGGGCCTGGCCACGGGCCTCTTCGCCGCCAAGGAGAAGTTCGTCCTCCTGGACCGCTCCTGGAACGAGGAACACGGCGCCGCCGACGGGGTGCCTCCCGACGACGGCCGGGACAAGGTGGATCGCTTCGTCTTCGAGCCCCGGAGCGACCGCCTGGTGGCGGCACTCCTGGCCTTCCTGGAGGAGGTGGACGGCCGGCCCTGCCTGGCCTTCCTGCACCTGGCGGACCCGGACCTCGCCGGCCATCGGGACGGCTGGGACGTCTCGCCCGACAGCTCCTACATGCAGGCGGTGGCCCGGAGCGACGCCGCCCTCCGGCACCTCCTGGCCTGGGCCCGGGAGCAGCCTCCCGGGAGCGTGGCCGTGGTCCTCACCGCCGACCACGGGGGCGGCGCCCCCAGGCGCCAGCACTGGGACCGGCGCTACTGGGTGAACCGGATCGTGCCCCTCCTGGCCTGGCGCAACGACGGCGCCTTCCGGGGCGACCTCTATGCCCTCAACCCGGAGCTGCGCCGCCTGGCCGGCCTGGCCCCGGCCCCGGGGCAGACCCCGCCGCCGGTGCGCAATGCCGACGCCGGCAACCTGGCCCTGGGCATCCTCGGCCTGCCTCCCATCCCCGGCTCGGCCACCGCGACCCCTCAGCCCTGGCGGCTGCTGCCCGCCGACTCCTGAACCTCCCGGTCGGGCTCCGGCCAGATCACCAGCTCCGGCTCCAGGCGCACCGCGAAGCGCTCCGCCACCGCCGCCGCCATCCGCGCCAGGAGGCGCCGCACCTGGGCCGCCGTCGCCCCCCCCTCGTTGATCACGAAGTTGGCGTGCCGGCTGCTGACCACCGCCGCACCCTCCCGGCTGCCCTTCAGGCCGGCGGCGTCCAGGAGCCGGCCAGCGCTGTCCCCCGGCGGGTTGCGGAAGGCACAACCGGCGCTGGACAGGCTCACCGGCTGGGTCCGGTTCTTGCGCCGCAGGTGCGCCTCCATGCGCCGGCGGACCGCCTCCCGCCGATCCTCCCGGAGGGCAAGCACGGCCTCCAGGACCACCGCACCCCGGAGGTTCCCGTCCCGGTAGCGGGGCCCGACCTCCTCTCGACTGCGCCGCACCAGGGCCGGACCCCCGCCCCGCTGCTCCGGCGGCAGCCACAGGTACACCTCCTCGGTGACGTCCCACAGGCCCCAGTCGGCGCTGCCGGCGTTCATCGCCAGCCCCCCGCCCATGTGGCCGGGGACGCCGGCCAGGAGCTCGAGCCCGGCCAGGCCGTGCTGCCAGGCGCCCCGGACCAGGGCCGGCAAGGTAACGCCGGGCCACAGGCGCAGGCGATGGCCCTCCCGGTAGACCCGGCGCAGAGCGCCGGTATGCACCACCGCTCCCGCCACGCCACCATCGGGGGCCAGGGTGTTCGCCCCCCCCCAAGGATGCGCCACGGCAACCCGGCCGCGGTCAGGTGGTCCAGGGCTCGGGCCAGGTCCTCCGGCGTCCGGGGCTCCAGCAGGAGCGCGGCGGGCCCGCCAATGCGCAGGGAGGTCAGGCCGGCCAGAGGCACGGCCCGCCGGACGGGCACGTCTTCAAGCCCCGAGAGCGGCGAGCTGGCGGGCGAGTCCATCCACGTCTCCGGCACCGAGAAAGAGGAACACCGCCGGCGCGGCGGCCAGGGCGGCGAGCTGCTGGCGGAGGGCAGCGGCGTCCGCCACCACCGCCGCCGCCCGCAGGCGCGCCGGCAGCAGCGGCAGCAGCTCGTCCACCCGGGCTTCCAGGCCGGCGGGATCCCGGACCCGGTAGACCTCCAGGAGGAGCAGCTCATCCACCCCCTCCAGGGCGGCGGCGAAGCGCTCCCGGTAGGCCCGGAAGCGCGCCGCCTGGTGGGGCTGGAAGATGGCCACCAGGCGCCGCTCCGGCCACTGCTCCCGGGCCGCCTGGAGGGTGGCGGCCACCTCCACCGGGTGGTGGGCGTAGTCGCTCACCACCAGGGCGTCCTGGAAGCAGCCGACCACCTCCAGGCGCCGGGCCACGCCCTGGAACTCCGCCAGGGCCCCGGCCACCACCCCCTCGTCCAGGTCGTGAGCCCGGAGGGCCGCCGCCACCAGGGCTGCGTTGGCCCGGTTGTGGGCCCCGGGAAGGCCCACCACCTGCTCCGGGGCCAGGGGGGGGGCTGCCATCCAGGCGGCCCGGGTACCGGCGGCCAGGCCGGCTGGAGCCTCGGGCCCGGCAAAGACCCGGCCGCCAGGAGGCAGGGCCGCCAGGAAGCGCCGAAAGGCGGCCAGGACCTCGGGCAGTCCCCCGGGATAGGTATCCGGGTGCTCGGCGTCCACGTTGAGGAGCGCTACCTCGGCCGGAGCCAGAGCGTGGAAGGAGCGATCGTACTCGCAGGACTCCACCACCATCGGCTCCCGGGGGTCGCCCCAGCCGGCCGTGTCCGGGAGCTGGTGGGCCCGGCCGCCTACTACCCAGCCCCACTCCCGACCGGCCCGGTGCAGCGCCCAGGCCAGCCAGGCGGTGCAGGTGGTCTTGCCGTGGGAGCCGGCCACCGCCAGGACCGGCCGCAGGCGGCTGATCGCCCCCAGGGCCTCGGCGTAACGCAGGGGCCGCCCCCCCCCTGCGGCCGCGGAGTGGAAGCCGGGCTCCGCCGGCGGCACCGCTGCCGAGCGCACCGCCAGGGAGACCGGCGGGGGCGGCGCGCCCGGTTCCAGATAGCGCAGGCCTCGGGCCAGGAGCTCCTCCTCGGCCGGGCCCGGCGGACGCCGGTCGCTCCCCCACACCTCCCAGCCGTTCTCCAGGAGGAGCAGGGCCAGGCCGCGCATCCCCGTGCCCCAGACACCGGCCAGGAAGGCCCGGCGGCCGGCGGCCCCGGCGAGAGGGTCGAGGCTGGCCGGAGCGGGACGCGAGAGGACCTCCATGGCCAGATCCTAGGCTCCCCGCCCCGCCACCTCCTCCACCAGGTCGGCCGCGCGCCGGCGGCCGTCACCGGGGTCCGAGGCGGCCAGGGCCGCGGCCATCTGCCGGCGCCGTCCGGCGTCCGCCAGGAGCTCGAGGACGCGCTGGCCCGTCTCCGGGCCGCAGCCCGGCCACAGCTCCACCCCCGGCGCCAGGGCCCTGGCGTTGTGCTCCTGCTGCCGGTCCCGGTGGTGGGGGTAGGGCACCACCAGGGCAGGCAGCCGCGCCATCCACAGCTCCCCCAGGGTTGCTGCCCCCCCCCGGGTGAGGGCCAGGTCGGCGGCGGCGTAGGCCGCGCCCATGTCGGCGACGTGCTCCTCGACCCGGGCCGGCAGGCCGGCGGCGGCGCAGCGCTCCCGGAGGGCCACGGCCTTGCCCGGACCCGTGGCGGCCAGGAGACAGGCTCCGGACCGGGCCAGCTCGGGGGCCAGCTTCCCGGCCAGCCGGTTCAGGTCGGCGGCGCCCTGGCTGCCCCCCAGGACCAGGAGCAGGGGCCGGCCGGCCGGGAGCCCGAAGGCAGCCCGGGCCGCATCCCGCCGGGGACGGGCCAGGGCCCGGCGGCCGATGGGGCCCACCCAGCGGCCCCGGGGCAGGAGTTCCGCGGTCTCCCGGAACTGGGTCAGCACCAGGCGCGCCCGACCGGCCAGGAGCCGCACCCCCCGGCCGGGCACCCGGTTCCCCTCCAGGAGGACCAGGGGACGCCGGCCCAGGCCCGCCAGGGCCGCGGCACCCGCCAGCCCGCCCAGGCCGACCACCACCCGGGGCGCGAAGGTCCGGGCCTCCCGGCGGGCCCGGGGCCAGGCCCGGGCCAGGGCCAGGGGCCGGGGCAGGCGCCGGCGGGCCTCGATGCCCAGCTCCCGGACCTCTGTCCCGGCCAGGAAGAGCCGCTCCACGGGCCGGCCGCCGGCGTGGAAGCGACACTGCCAGCCCCGCTCCGCCAGCTCCTCGGCCAGGCCCAGGG
>CAYMFV010000221.1:0-5267 GCA_964389745.1 uncultured Planctomycetales bacterium
AACCGCGAGCGATTCCGCATGGCCATCATGTTTCACTGTGGTGGACTGGACCTTCTGGTGCGCCCCCCAATCCCGTGGGACACCCCGTTGAGGAAGGCCGCCCCGGAGACGGTGAGGTGGATGGGGCAGGAGGAGTGGTCTGATGGCAAGGAGCGGGCGGCCAGGTCCGGGACGAGGAATGGCGCGCAAGGGGCGAGTGCCGGGCCCCCGAGGTTTCGCCTGCGTCCCTGACCGGTCCGGCGGCGCCGCCCCGGGCCCGCTGGCCTATCCTGGGCCCCATGAAGGTGCACTGGCGCATCCTCCTCGGCCTGGCCCTGGGAGTGGCCGCCGGGGTGGTGCTCCAGCTCGCCGCTCCGTCGGCGCCCCACCTGGGGGTGACGGTGGCGCCCGCCGGGGAGGCCCTGGAGATCACGGCCCTCGAGGTCGGGGGCCCCGGCGAGCGGGCCCGGCTGGCCGCCGGGGACCGGCTCCTGGCCGGGAGGGGGCCCGACGGCCGGCGGGTGGAGTTCCACGGGGACGCCGGGGCCTTCGCTGCCTGGTGGCAGGGGTTCGACCACGGCGAGATCCTGGTCCTGGAGCGGGCCGATGCGCCGGACGTGCCCCTGACCCTGGGCCTGGACCCCGGCAGCCCCCGGGCCCGGTGGATCTCCCCCTTCGCCCTGGTGGCGAGCATCTTCCTGCGGCTGCTGCAGCTCCTCATCGTCCCCCTCATCCTGACCAGCATCGTCAGCGGGGTGACCAGCGTCGCCGGCGGCCGGGAGTTCGGGCGCCTGGGCCTCAAGACCCTGGGCTACTACCTGACCACGAGCCTCCTGGCCATCTTCACCGGGCTGGTGGTGGTCAACCTCCTGCAGCCGGGCCGTGACGCCGACCTGGGGCTCACCATCCCGACCTCCTTCGTGGCCGGGGAGGGCCGCTCCTTCGTGGACATCCTGGAGCGGATGGTGCCGCCGAACATCTTCGCGGCCCTGGGCGACAACTCCCAGATGCTGCAGGTGATCGTCTTCGCCCTGCTGTTCGGCTTCTTCATCGCCCGGACACCGGCGCCCCACGGCCCCCGTCTCAAGGACTTCTTTGCCTCGGCCTTCGAGGTGATGATGCGGCTGGCCGACTTCGTCCTCGGGCTCATCCCCTTCGGCGTCTTCGCCCTCATGGCGAAGGTGGTGGGGGAGACCGGGCTCGGCGTCTTCCGGCCCCTGGGCTACTTCATGGTGGTGGTCTTCGCCACCCTGGCCGTCCACGCCCTCGTCACCCTGCCGCTCCTCCTGCGCTTCCTCGGCCGGCTCTCGCCCCGGGGCTGGGGCCGGGCCATGGCGCCGGCCCTGACCACGGCCTTCACCACCTCCTCCTCGGCCATGACCCTGCCGGTCACCCTGGACTGCGTGGAGCACCGGGGCCGGGTGAGCAACAAGGTCACTTCCTTCGTCCTGCCCCTGGGCGCCACCATCAACATGGACGGGACCGCCCTCTACGAGTGCGTGGGGGTGATCTTCCTGTCTCAGTACTACGCCAGCCACAGCGAGACCTTCGCCCTCACCCCGGGCATGCAGTTCTTCGTGGTGGTGACGGCGCTGCTGGCCTCCATCGGCGCCGCCGGCATCCCCAGCGCCGGCCTGGTCCTGAAGGCCACCATCCTCAAGGCCCTGGGGCTGCCCGACGACGGTGTCCTCCTGCTCCTGGCCATCGACCGCCCCCTGGACATGACCCGGACGATGGTCAACGTCTGGTCGGACTCCTGCGGCGCCGCCATCATCGGCCGGAGCGAGGGTGACCCGGTCCTGGTCGCCGACGCCAAGCCGAAACCATGAGTTCCACCGAAGACAAGGACCTGCTCGCCGCTGCCGCCGAGGTCCTCGCGCGGACCATTGAGGAGACCCGGGCCGAAGGCGAGGAGCAGCAGCTCCCGGCGCGGGTGGAGGAGACGCCGCCGGGCCTCCTGATCCTCTTCCCCCTGCGCCGCTCCGTGCCCTTTCCGGGCCTGCTCATGCCGGTCTCCGCCGACGCCGGCGAGGAGTCGGCGATCATGGAGAAGGCCCTGGCCCAGGGGCGCAACGTCGGCCTGGTGCTGCGCCAGGAGGCCGGCAAGGCCGGCCAGGACGGCGACCTCGGTGGCTTCGCCCGGATCGGCGTCCTGGTGGAGATCGTCAAGCACCTGCGCCTTCCCGACGGCAACCACAACTACATCTGCAAGGGCCTGCGTCGCTTCCGGATCGAGCGCCTGGTGCGCAAGGGCAAGGTGCCGGTGGCCCGGGTCTCCTACCCCGAGGAGGTCTATCCCCCCGGCGACGAGACCGAGGCCCTGTTCCGCAACGTCCTGGCCCTGGCCCAGAAGGTCGCCGGCCACCAGCCCAACCTGGGCGAGGCCTTCGGGATGGCGGCTGCCAACATCGACCAGGCCGGAGCCCTGGCCGACTTCGCCACGGCCTACCTGGTGCGGGACACGGCCCAGAAGCAGCGCGTCCTGGAGATGTTCGACATCCGGGAGCGCCTGCAGGTGGTGGACGAGGCCCTGACCCGGGAGCTGGTGACCCTGGAGCTTGGGGACCGCATCCAGGAGGAGATCCGCCGAAAGGTCGAGGAGCAGCAGAAGCAGTTCTTCCTCCGGGAGCAGCTCAAGATCCTGCGCCGGGAGCTCGGCGAGGAGGTGGAGCCCCAGGAACGGGACCGGGACCTCTTCCTCGGGCGCCTCGAGGAGGGCGACTACCCCGAGGAAGTGGCGGCCCGGGTCCGCCAGGAGGTGGAGCGCCTGGGCACGATCCCGCCCATGTCCCCGGAGTACCCGGTGGTCCGCAACTACCTGGAGTGGCTCACGGAGCTGCCCTGGCGGGCGTCCAGCGAGGACCGGATCGACATCCGGGAGGCCGAGGCCATCCTGGAACGGGACCACTACGGGCTGCGGGACGCCAAGGAGCGCATCCTGGAGTTCCTGGGGGTGCGCAAGCTGCGCCCCGATCACGGCGGCCCGATCCTCTGCTTCGCCGGGCCGCCGGGGGTGGGCAAGACCAGCCTGGCCATGGCCATCGCCGAGGCCATGGGCCGGCAGCTCGAGCGCATGTCCCTCGGCGGCATGCGCGACGAGGCCGAGATCAAGGGCCACCGCCGGACCTACGTCGGCGCCCTCCCCGGCCGCATCCTGCAGATGATCCGCCGGGCCGGCACCAACAACCCGGTCATCGTCCTGGACGAGATCGACAAGATCGGCAAGGACTTCCGGGGCGATCCGGCCAGCGCCCTCCTGGAGGTCCTGGACCCGGCCCAGAACCACGGCTTCCTGGACCACTACCTGGATCTCCCCTTCGACCTGTCCAAGGTGCTGTTCATCGCCACGGCCAACGTCCTGCCGACCATTCCCGGGGCGCTCCTGGACCGGATGGAGGTCATCGAGCTGCCCGGCTACGTCCTCGCCGAAAAGATCCAGATCGCCCGGCGTCACCTCCTGCCCCGCCAGCTCCAAGAGCACGGCCTGGACGCCCGCCGCCTGAAGCTGCCCGTGGGCACCCTCCGGGCCCTGGTCCAGAGCTACACCCGGGAGGCCGGTGTCCGGGGCCTGGAAAAGAACCTGGCCGCCCTCTGTCGCAAGCGCACCCTGGAGGTGGCCCGAGGGCGGCGTCCCCGCCCCGAGCTCAAGCCCGAGCACCTGGAGCGCTACCTGGGGCCGGCCCGCTTCCGGGACGACCGCCTGCGCCTGCGCCCCGTGGTGGGCGTGGCCGTGGGGCTGGCCTACACGGTCTACGGTGGCGACGTCCTCGAGACCGAGTGCGTCCAGTACCCCGGCAGGGGGGGGGTGGTGTACACCGGCAGCCTGGGGGACGTGATGACCGAGTCCTGCCGCATCGCCCACGCCTTCCTCCGGGCGCACTGCGCCGAGTACGGCCTCGACTGCGAGGCCTTCGCCCGCTCCGAGCTGCACGTCCACTTCCCCTCCGGGGCGGTGCCCAAGGACGGCCCCAGCGCCGGCATCACCATCGCCACGGCCATCCTCTCCCGGCTCACAGGCCGGCGCATGCGGGCACGCACCGGCATGACCGGGGAGATCACCCTGACCGGGGAGGTGCTGCCCATCGGCGGCGTCCGGGAGAAGGTGCTGACGGCCAAGCGCCGGGGCCTGCGCCGGGTGATCCTGCCGGCGGACAACCAGCGGGACGTGAAGCTCCTGGATCCGTCCTGGACCCGGGGGCTGGAGTTCGTCTACGTGCGCCACTACCGGGAGGTGGCGGCGGCCGTCTTCTCCACCCGCCGGCGGGGTGGCAAGGCCGGCCCCTAGGCGGCGCCGTGGAGGTGGGCCCGCAGGAGGGGAGGCAGTTCGGCCAGGGAGTCGAGACGCAGGTCGGCGGCAGCGAGGCCGGCCTCGTCGGGATGGCTCGGGCAGGGGATGCCCACCACGAAGCAGCCCGCCGCCCGGGCACTCTGGACACCGGTGCCCGAGTCCTCGACCGCCAGGCAGGAGCCGGGCGCCACGCCGAGATCCCGGGCCGCGGCCAGGTAGACGTCGGGCGCCGGCTTGCCCCGGGCCACGTCCTCGTGGCCGGAACGCCAGTGGCGGATCCAGCGGTCCAGGCCGGAGGCCGCGAGCATGGCGGCGATCTGCTGCCGGGGCGAGGAGGAGGCCACCGCCGCCGGCAGCCCGACCTCGGCGAGGAGGGTCAGGAGCTCCTCCGCCCCCGGCATGGGCTCGAGCGCCCGGTCCCGGAGGAGGGCCCGGAGGCGGCGGGTGCGCTCCGCCACCAGGATCGCGGGCGGATCCGGCAGCCGGTAGCGCCGGCCCAGGTCCGACCAGAAGGGCTCCTCGGACCAGCCCACGTAGGGCAGGAAGTCCGCCATGGTGAAGGAGACGCCGTAACCGGCGAGGATGTCTCGCGTCGTGGTGAAGTGGAGCGGCTCCGTGTCCACCAGCGTCCCGTCGAGGTCCAGGAGGACCCCGGCGAGGGGGCGGGGGAAGGGCGGCGTCATGGCGGGCGGCGGCGGTGGGGGGGGGGGGGGGGCCCCACCCCGGCGATTGTCCTGGCCCTCCTCGGCTGCGCCACACGTCCGCCGGCAGCGGCGGACTCCCCCTGGCGGCTGGTGCTGCCCGCCGCCATCGACCACTGGCGGCCCGCCATTCTCGCGGATCTCCGCCGGACCGAGTCCGCCTGGCGGCACGTGGCCGGGCGCTGGCCCCGCCTGGCGTCCCCGGAGCCCCTGCACCTGGTCCTGGCCGCCGACCTGGCGGCGGCCCGGGCCCTGGCCGGGGAGCTGGACCTGGCCGGCGACGCCACCGTGGCCCGGAC
>CAYMFV010000222.1:0-5265 GCA_964389745.1 uncultured Planctomycetales bacterium
ACTACGAGACCACCGGCAGGTGGCTGCCCGTCCACCGGGTCGGCGGCGGCCGGGGCCACCCGGACCTCTTCTGGCGGGACGGCCTGGTCGCCGGTGTCCGCGCCGGCGCCGTCGGCGGCAGCGACAACCACGCCGGCTTCGGCGGCCTCTGGGTCCGGCCCCTGGGCTACGAGCTCGACTCCCGGGAGCTCGATCCCGATCTCCTGACGCCCAACCTCCTCACCCGCACCCACCGGGCCTCGGCCACCGCCGTCCTCGCCCCCTCCAACTCCCGCCGGGACGTCATCCGCGCCCTCCAGGCCCGGCGCTGCTACGCCACCTCCGGACCCCGCATCGCCCTCTGGTTCACCGTCGCCGGCCACCTCTTCGGCGAGGAGGCCGACTGGCCCGCCGGCCAGCCCGTGCCCGTCACCGCCCGGGTCGCCACCGAGGCCCCGATCCTCGCCATCCAGGTCTTCCGGGTCGATCCCTCCGGCTGCCGCCTCGTCCACGAACGCAACCTCCGGGGCCAGGGCCGCCGCCTCGCCACCCTCCACTTCGAGGACGAGCCCCTCGGCACCGCCCCCTGGACCGCCTGGTACCTCCGCGTCCGCCAGGAGGGCTACCGCATCGGCGACTTCGCCCTCTCCGAGCAGCGGGCCATCTCCAGCCCCGTCTGGCTCGACGCCGTGGTGGCTCCGGGCGAGCCCGTGCCGCGCTCATCGTCCCGGCAGACCGGCCTCGTCGAGGATCGTCTCCCAGGCCGGTAGCGCCGCCTGCGCAAGCTCCGCCACCCCCCGCCACCCCGTCTCGTCGTAGGTCTCCTCGACCCAGCGCAACCCGGGGCAGGCGCGTTCCAGCTCCTGGCGCAGCCCCAGACGGGCGAAGGGCAGGAAGACCTCCCGGCGCACCCGCTCCTCCACCTCCCGGACCCCGGCGGCGGCCACCGCCCGGCGCGTCGCCGCCGTGTAGGCCCGAACCAGGCCGCCGGTGCCGAGCTTCACCCCGCCGAACCAGCGGCTGCAGACCGCTCCAGCCGCCACCAGCCCGGCCCCTTGGAGGACCTGGAGCATGGGCCGGCCAGCGGTGCCCCCGGGCTCGCCGTCGTCGGAGAAGCGGTACAGGTCCTCCCCCCCCCTCCAGGCCCAGCAGTGGTGCCTGGCCTTGGAGTGGGCGGCGCGCAGCTCGGCGAGCCGGGCGCGCAGGGCGGCCTCGTCGGGGGCGAAGAAGACGTGGCAGCGGAAGCGGGAGCCCCGGTCCTCGTGCTCGCCTACGCCCTCCCGGGCCGGCACCCGCCGCGGCGCGGCCGCGGCCATGGCCTCAGTCCTCCCGGAACAGGGCCTTGGTCCGCCGCCGGGCCTCCGCGGACACCCGCTCCGAGGCGGTCATCACCGCCCCCTGGAGGACCTTGCGCCACGGCGACGGCCCCAGGGCCGCCACCCGGGGCACCGCCCGGCGGACCAGCTCCCGGACCCGCTCGGCGTTCTGGTGGGCGGTGGCCACGATCTGCTCCACCGTCACATGGTCGTGGTCCGGGTGCCAGCAGTCGTAGTCGGTGACCATGGCGATGGTACAGAAGGCGATGCCCGCCTCCCGACACAGCCGCGCCTCGGTGGCGTTGGTCATGCCGATCACCCGGCAGCCCCAGGAGCGATAGAGCTCGCTCTCGGCCCTGGTCGAGAACTGGGGCCCCTCGATGCACAGGTAGGTGCCGCCCCGGTGCACCACCAGGTCGAGGCCCTCGGCGGCCGCCGCCACCGCCGCCGCCATGGCCGGGTCCACTGGCTCCGCCAGGGGCACGTGCGCCACCATCCCCCCCCAAAGAAGGTGTTCCGGCGGTGCACCGTGCGATCCAGGAACTGGTCCACCAGGACGAAGTGGCCGGGAGCGCACTCCTCGGTCAGGGAGCCCACTGCCGAGATGGACAGAACCCGGTGCACCCCCAGGCTCCTGAGGGCGTAGACGTTCGCCTGGTAGGGCACCTCGGTGGGCGTGAAGCGATGGCCCCGGCCATGCCGGGGCAGGAAGGCCAGATCCACGCCCTGGTAGCGGCCCAGGACGATGTCGTCGGAGGGGGGGCCCCAGGGGGTGTCAACGACGACCTCGCGGACCTCCTCGAGGCCCTCGATGTCGTACACCCCGCTGCCCCCCACGATGCCCAGGAAGGCCTTGCGGTCGCTCACGTCGTCGCTCCTTGTCCTTGTGCTCCTGCCGCTCACCGGGGGCCAGGCGCTGGGCCGGGGCGGCGGGCTGGCGGCCCTCCCGGTCCGGCCAGACGAGGACGTGCCGGGCCACGTGCAGGCGCAGGCGCCGGCCCTCCTCCTCGGTCTGGTCGGCGGTGGGCATCACCAGCCGCTTGGCCACCAGGGTGGCGTACTGGCCCCGGGGCAGGGTGAAGCGCAGGCGCATCTTGCGCCGGCGCGGGTAGTGCTCGTCGGGCTCGGCCGGGGCTGCCCGGAGGAACTGGGGGAAGAGGAGCACCGGCCGGGGCTCGCTCCGGGGACGGAAGCCGGGCAGGTCCAGGGCCAGGAAGTCGGCCGGGCGCACGCCCTCGGCCCGGAAGACGGCCTCGTAGAGGCGCCGGGCCCGGGCATCCTCGGGCATGCCCGTGCCGAAGAGGGGCAGGGTGGTCTCCTTGAGCTCCGCGACCAGGGCCGGATCCAGCTCCCGGTGGACGAGGATGGCGCCGTCGTCCCCGGGCAGCCAGGCGAGCTCGTCGGGGGGCACGAGGCTGTGCCACCAGAGGGCCAGGGCCCGGTTCCAGAGGTGGGACTGCCAGGCAAAGAGGTGCATGGTCCGCTCGCTGCTGGAGATGCCCCGGACCAGGGCGCCGGCGAAGTCCCCCTCGTGCTCCTGGAGCCAGGCGAAGGCGGCGGCGCCCCGGCGCCCCCGGGAGATCCGGGCCAGGGCGTCCCAGTCCCCCCACTCGGCGGCAAGCCTGGCCTTGTAGCGCTCCACCGGCGCCATGCCATAGGGCGAAGGCGCGGTCAGCAGGGCCCGGAGGGCCCCGTCCAGGTCCCCCTGGAGGATACGCCGGACCACGAAGCCCTGGCCGTGGCGCAGGCAGCCGAAGCGCTGGTCGTCGAAGTAGGCCGGCACCCCGCAGCGGCGCACCTGCTCCAGGTTCACCCGGATGCGCCGCATGTCGTCCCCGGTCAGGTCCCGGACCACGATCTCGAAGGAGTTGCCGGTGTTGTCCCGGCTCTCGATGGCCCGCCGGGCCGAGCCCACCGGCCGGATGGTGAGGCCGCCGTCCCGGTAGTTGACCGGCTGCCCCCCCTCCACGGTCATGAACTGGCCGGTGAGGCCGTCCTTGTCCTTGAGACCGGCCACCGCCACCCGGTCCCGGGAGACCCCCGCCTCCCGGGCCAGGACCACCACGGCCTCCTGGGTAGTGAGGCCGCGCTTGGTCACCCGGTAGAGGGTGTAGGGACCGGGGCCCAGGAGGTCGCCGGACTCGTCCAGCACCTCGAAGACCCGGAAGTCACCAGGTTCACGCTTCAGACGCACGGCGCCACTTCTCCATCTTGGCCAGCAGCACCCGGAAGTCCTTCGGCAGCTCGGCGACGATCTCGATCTCCCCCCCCTGGAAGGCCTCCAGGCGCACGGCACGGGCGTGGAGCGTCAGGCGCTCCATGAGAGGCTTCTCCGGGCGACCCGGCTTCGGCCGGTAGCCGGGCTTCAGTTCCGAGAGAAGCAGTCTATCCGCGCCGCCGTAGCGGGGGTCCACGGCCAGGGGATGGCCGATGGCGGCCAGGTGCACCCGGATCTGGTGGGTGCGGCCGGTCCGGGGCCGGACCCGGAGGAGGGTGTAGCCCCGGAAACGCCGGCAGGGGGCGTACTCGGTCCGGGACCGGCGGCCGCCGTGGGAGACGACCCGCATCCGCCCACCCGCCCGCCGGTCCGGCGCCAGGGCCGCATCCACCACCCCGGGCTCCAGGACCTCGCCCAGGACCAGGGCCAGGTACTCCTTCTCCACCAGGCCGGCGGCGAAGAGCTCCCGGTAGTGGCGCTCTGCCTCCAGGGAGAGGGCGTAGAGGAGGACGCCGCTCGTGCCCAGGTCCAGGCGATGCAGGGTCCGGGGCCGGCGAGGCAGGAGGCCGTCGGGCCGGCGGCGGCCCTCGGCCCAGTCCAGGAGGGCCCCGGTCAGGGTCAGGGGATGCTCCCCCCACCGGCCCGGCTCCACCGGCAGCCCCGGCGGCTTGTTCACGGCCACCAGGTGCTCGTCCTCGTAGAGGACCTCCAGGGGCATGGGGTTCGACGCCACCTCCCGGAGGGACTTCTCCGGAAGGTCCACCAGGACCACCCTCCCGGCCCGCAACCGGGTCGAGGGCTCGGCGGGCTGGCCGTCCACCGTCACCCGGCCCTCCCGGACCAGGCGCCGGAGCGCTCCCTTGGCCACCCGGGGCCAGCGCAGGGCCAGGAACTCGTCCAGGAGCACCCCGGAGAGGTCGTCGGGTACGACCAGGACCTCCTCCTCCATGACCGTCACGTGGAAAGGGCCTGCTCCCGGCCGGGGTCCCCGTCGCCCCCGTCGGCGCCCCGGCGCTGCTCCAGGGCGACCAGGGCCGGCAGGTTCCGGTAGCGCCCGGCCAGGTCCAGGCCGTAGCCCACCAGGAAGAGGTCCTCCTCCAGGCGCAGGACGCAGTCCCGGGGCTCGATGGGCACCACCCGGCGGGCCGGCTTGTCCACCAGGACCACCACGTCCACGGCGGCGGCCCCCATCTCCTCGAGGAGGAGGCGCCGGGCCTCGGTCATGGTCCGGCCGGTGTCGAGGATGTCGTCCAGGAGGAGCACGTGGCGGCCGCGGATGAAGCGGGGATCGGGGGTCCAGTCGGCCACCGGCGCCCGCTGGGGGCTCCGGTCGTCTCCGTAGGTCTGGATGCGGAGGAAGTCCAGGACCAGGCCCGGGTGCAGGCGGCGGATGAGGTCCGCGGCGAAGATGATCGCCCCACCCAGGATGGCCACCACGGTCACCTCCCGGCCCTCGAGACGGGGCCGGAGGCGGGCGGCGAGCTCGTCCAGGCCCCGGGCCAGGGCCTCCCGGCTCAACAGGACCCGCTGGTGGTAGTCCTCCACCGTCCTATTCTGCCCTCTCCGGCCGGAATCGTCGAGGCGGCCCGAGTCCCCCGGCCGGGGCAGGCCATGCACCCGAGCACCCAGGAGATCCGTCGCATCCTCAACCTCCATCTGGCCCTCGTGCTGGACGGTTTCACCCCCGGTCCGGACCTGGGCCTGCCAGGCCGCAAGGCCGAGCGGGCCAGCTGGCTGCGCCGGGAGCTGACC
>CAYMFV010000223.1:0-5262 GCA_964389745.1 uncultured Planctomycetales bacterium
ACCATGTCCGGCCCTCGCCGCTACCTCCTGGCCGCCCGGACGCTCCGACTCGCCGCCCGCCTGACGGGCTGGCGCCAGGGCCGCCCGCCGCGCCTCCTGGCCCGGCTCGCCCCCCCCCTGGCGGCGTGGAGCGCCAGCCGGGATCTGCCGCCGCCGGCGCCCCGGAGCTTCCGGCAGAGCTGGCCGGGCACAGCGCCCCTGGCGCCGGAGGGGGGGGCCCGCGAGACGCCGCCCCCGGCCCCGCCGATGCCCCCGCCGCCGCCGCCGGCGGCACCCGGCGACCCGGTCGCCCGCTTCGCCACCCGCCTCCAGGAGGCCGGAGGCCAGGTGCACCGCCTGCCGGGGCTGGCGGCGGCCGCCGAGCGCCTCGAAGCCATCCTGGCCGCCGCCGGGGTCCGCAGCCTGGCGGTGAGCGACGGGGAGCTGGTCCGGGCCCTGACGGCACGCCTGCCCGAGGAGCTCCTGGTCGTGCCGCCCGGGTCCTCCCGGGAGGCCCTGCTGGCCGCCGACGGCGGCCTCACCGCCGCCCGCTTCGGCATCGCCGAGACCGGCACCCTGGTTCTGGACCACCACCGGGAGGCGAACCGCCTGGCCTCCCTCCTCCCGCCCCTGCACGTGGCGGTCCTGCCCACCGGCGCCATCCACAGCGACCTGGACCAGGCCCTGCAGGAGCTCGCCCGCGACGGCCCCGGGCCGGCCGTCACCTTCGTCACCGGCCCCTCCCGGACCGCCGACATCGAGCTCGAGCTCGTCACCGGGGTCCACGGTCCCCGGGAGCTGCATCTTCTCCTCCTGGAAGCGCCATGAGAATCCTCGCCTTCGCCCGCCCCGGAGGGGAGCCCCGCCCGGGTCTCCTCCTCGAGGACCCGGCCGGCGGCCCGCCGCGGGTCCTGGACCCCGTCGCCGCCGGCGTCACCCCCCCCCGGAGCTTCCTGGACTGGCTGGACGAGGAGCAGGGCCGGCTGGCCGCTGCCCGCGCCCTCCTCCAGGAAGCGGCGACGAACCCCGCCCGCCGGCAGGCCCTGGCCGCGGCCGACGCCCTGCCCGCTCTGGAGGAGCTGACGCTGCTGTCGCCAGTGCCCCGGCCGGGCAAGGTCCTGTGTCTCGGCCTCAACTACCGGGACCACGCCGCCGAGAGCGGGATGCTCGTCCCGGAGCAGCCGGTGCTCTTCTCCAAGTTCTCCAGCGCGGTGATCGGGCCGGGTTCGGCGATTCGCATCCCCCCCGGCAGCAGCCAGGTGGATTACGAGGCGGAGCTGGCGGTGGTCATCGGCCGGCGGACCCGGAGCGTGTCCCCGGCGGAGGCGATGCAACACGTCCTCGGCTACACCTGCCTGAACGACGTCAGCGCCCGGGACTTCCAGTTCCGAGACGGCCAGTGGCAACGGGGCAAGTCCTGCGACACCTTCTGTCCCCTGGGCCCCTGGATCGTCACCCGAGACGAGCTCCAGGACCCCCACCGCCTCGCCATCCGCCTGCGCCGCAACGGCGAGACGCTCCAGGATTCCAACACCGGCCAGCTCGTCTTCGGCGTGCCCGAGCTAGTCGCCTTCCTGGCGGAGACCATCACCCTCGAGCCCGGGGACGTCATCGCCACGGGGACCCCTCCCGGCGTCGGCTTCGCCCGGAAACCGCCAGTCTTCCTCCGGCCCGGTGACCGGGTGGAGGTGGAGATCGAGGCCATCGGGGTCCTGGCGAACCCCGTGGCCGGGCCCGGGGACTGACTCCCGGGGGCTCGTCTACTCCCAGCGGCGGGACTGCTCCCGCCGATCCCGGAAGCTGCCACCCCGGGTGCCGCCCCGCTGGTCCTGGAAGCCACCGGGCCGGGGCTGGCGCTCCCGGGCCTGGTTGACCACCAGGTTGCGACCTTCCACGGTGGAGCCGTGCACGGCCGCGATGGCCGCCTCACCCTCGGCGTCGTCGGGAAACTCCACGAAGCCGAAGCCCCTGGAGCGACCCGTTTCCCGGTCGAGGATGACCTTCACGTAGGAGAGCTCGCCGTAGGGTGCGAAGAGGGCGCGCAGCTCCTCGTCGCCCATGGCGAACGGCAGGTTGCCGACGTACAGACGCATGCTTGCAGGGAACCCGAGACTGCTGCGAAGACCGAGGCAGCGGAGTCTCGGGACGCCGGCCTGCCAGGGCCCGACCGACCGCCAGGGGCCGGCCGCAGGCCGATTCTAGCCCGGAGGGGGCCGGCTCGGCCAGCCGCCGGGGCGGACTCCGGCCCACCTGGCCGCCAGGGCCGCCCTCCTGGATTAGGATGGACTCATGCGGTCCCCCCACGCGCACAGCTCCCTGCTCCTCCTGGCTGGCGCCCTCCTCGCCGCCTGCAGCGGTGGTATCGATGCTCCCGAGGAGAGCGCTGGCGGCGCCGGCAACCTGCTTTCGCCCCCCCCCCAGGAGCCCCCGGCGGCCAAGGCGGTCGAACTCCCGCCCCTCTTCCCCGACGAGGCCGGGCCAGCCTCGCCCCCCCCCGACCTGGCCGACGAGGTGGCTAGGCGGGACCCGGCGCGGGACGGCTGGACCTCCGAGGTACTCCACAACCACGCCAAGCACGCCCTGCACGACTTCCTGGATGCCCTGGTCGCAGCCCGGAACGACGCCCTGGAGGAGGAGTTCTGGCAGCACTGGCTGGCCCCGGACTTCCAGGCGCCGGACCTGCGCCCCGAGAGACTGCAAGAGGTCTTCGCCGATCGGGGCCTCGTGGTCCGCAGGGCGCCGCCGGAGGCCCTGGGATCCCCGCCCCCCCCCGGTGGCCCGCCGGCGCTCTTCCAGGACCTTGTCGCCCCCCTCCGGGATTGCCAACACGCCCACGCCGAATCCAAGATCGTGGACGTGCGCCTGGAGGACGGCGAAGTCTTCCGGACCCGGGTCTTCCTCCAGTTTCTGGGCCTGGCCGACGGCACGCCACGCCAACAGACCATGGAGTGCTGGATCATCTGGCGCCATGGGGAAGGGGAACACGTCCTCCTGCGCGGCATCGAGCCCACCTTCTACGAGGAGGTCCGGGCACCGGCGCCCCTCTTCGTCGAGATCACCGGCCGGGTCTTCGGCGACAACGCCTTCTTCCGCCGGGACTTCCTCCGGGGCGTCAACGAGTACTTCCGGCATATGGACCGGCTGGAGGACGACTTCTTCATGGGTTGGCAAGGCCTCGCCGTGGCCGACGTGGACGGCGACGGCCTCGAGGATGTCTACGTCGCCCAGCAGTCGGGCCTGCCCAACCGCCTCTTCCGCCACTTGCCCGACGGCCGGGCCGTGGACCTCGCCCCCGAGGCGGGCGTCGACTTCCTGGACCACACCCGGGGCGTCCTGCTCCTGGACCTGGACAACGACGGCCACCGGGACCTGGCCCTGACCATAGGCCAGAACATCCTCCTGGCCTTCAACGACGGCCAGGGCCGATTCCGGGACCTGGTCGGCCTGGAGGACCCGGAGCCGGACCAGATCCACTCCCTGTGCGCCGCCGACCCGGACGGCGACGGCGACCTGGACATCTACGCCTGCCGCTACAACAGGAACAGCACCATCGAGGCCCAGCCGGTGCCCTACTACGACGCCGAGAACGGCGCACGCAACCTCTACTGGCGCAACGAGGGCAACCGGCGCTTCGTCAACGCCACCGCCGAGGTCGGCTTCGACCAGGGCAACCACAGGTTCAGCCTCTCCGGCCTGTGGGAGGACATGGACGGAGACGGCGACCTGGACCTGTTCGTCGCCAACGACTTCGGCCGCAACCACCTGTGGCGCAACGACGGGGGGGGAAAGCACTTCACCGACGTGGCCCCGGAGGTGGGCTGTGACGGCGTGGCTGCCTCCATGGGCGTCGCCGCCGCCGACTACGACCTGGACGGCGACGTCGACCTCTACATCAGCAACATGTTCTCCTCGGCGGGGCTGCGCATCACCTCCCAGCGCGACCTCTTCCAAGGCGGCCGCCACCAGGAGGTGGTTCCCCTCTTCCGCCGCCACGCCCGGGGCAACACCCTGTACCGGAACCGGGGCGACGGGACCTTCGAGGACGTCACCGAGGAGGCCGGCGTCGCCCTCGGTCGTTGGGCCTGGGGTGCCCGCTTCGTCGACTTCAACAACGACAGCCTGGCGGACATCTACGTCCCCAACGGCTTCATCACCAACCAGGATCCAGGGGACTTGTGAAGCTTCTTCTGGCGGCGCGTGACGTCGCAGAGCCCCACCGACGAACAAGCGACCCCCGAGTACCGCAAGGCCTGGCTGGCCCTGTCGCACCTGATCCTGGAGGAGGGCGCCTCCTGGAGCGGCCGGGAGAAGAACTGTGCCTACCTGAACCTGGGGGATGGGCACTTCGCCAACGTCTCCCCGGCCAGCGGCGCCGACTACCAGGACGATGGCCGGGCGGTGGCCGCCGTGGACTGGGACGACGACGGCCGCCTGGACCTCCTGGTCCGCAACCGCACCGGCCCGCGGCTGCGGCTGCTCCGCAACCGCCTGCCGGCGGCCGGGCATTTTCTGGTCGTGGAGCTCCAGGCCACGGCGCCGGGCTGCAACCGGGAGGCGGTGGGCAGTGTCGTCGAGGTCCAGGCCGGCGGTCGCCGCCTGCGACGCACCCTCCACGCCGGCAGCGGCTACCTGTGCCAGGACACCCGGCGCCTGCACTTCGGCCTCGGCGAGGCCACCCGGGTGGAGGGCATCCAGGTCACCTGGCCCGACGGCTCCCACCAGGAGTGGGGGGAGCTGCCGGCGGACAGCCGCTGGCGCCTGGTCCAGGGCGAGGCCGAGCCCCGGCCCCTGCCCGCCCGGACCCACGCGGAGCTGGCCGGGATCGAGGCACCCGTGTCTCCCGACACCGAGAGCCGCTACCGTGTGGTCCTGGTGGACAAGCTGCCCATGGCCGAGTGGCACCTGCCCCGCTGGGGGGGGGAGGCCCGGAAGGTGGCGGAGCTGGCCGGCGGCCCCGTGCTGGTGAACCTGTGGGCCACCTGGTGCCCGAGCTGCCTCCGGGAGCTGGCCGGTTTCCAGGCTCGGGCTGACGACCTCCGGGCCGCCGGTGTGCGGGTGGTGGCCCTGTCCACGGATGCCCCCGAGGACCGGGAGGAGGCCCGCCGGCGGATCGCCGCCTTCGGCCTGGAGGCGGACTCCGGGGCGGTGGACCAGGCCTGGATGGAGGCCCTGGAGGTCGTCTTCCACGAGGTCCTGGGCCCCCGGGCCGCCAGCGTGCTCCCCACCAGCCTGCTCCTGGACCGGGCCGGGCAGCTCGTGGTCCTCTACCAGGGCCCGGTGGAG
>CAYMFV010000224.1:0-5244 GCA_964389745.1 uncultured Planctomycetales bacterium
CGGCCAACGGCCTGGGGGTGGAGCTCGGCCACGACTCCTGGGGCCGGCTCACGAGCCTCGCGTGGGGCCCGGTGACGGGCGGCAGCGTGCAGGCGGTGGACGGCCAGCAACGGGCCTTCGACCTGGCGGACCGGGTGATCGCCCGGCAGCGCACCGGCGACACCACCGGCGAGGTCTTCGAGCACGACCCGTGGGGCCGGATGAAGGAGTGGTACCGGGGCGTCCCGAACGCCCTCCAGCACGCGCCCGGGAGCCCGCCGGGGACGTGGAGCAGCGTGAAGCGCTACACCCTCGACCCGGTCCACGCCCGGCAGGAGGTGCGGGAGGAGCAGCAGGGCGGCGACGTGACCATCGAGACCTACGTCTCGAACCAGGCCCACTTCTACACCGAGGTGGGAGGGGATCCCCGGCAGGCCCACGAGGGCTTCCTGTCGGCGTGGCAGGGCCTGCGCTTCTTCTGGGACGCGTGGGGCCACCTGGTGGAGGTGCAGAGCGATCAAGGCCAGGTGCTGCGCCGGCACACCTACGACGCCGAGGGCCGGCGGGTGCAGACGGAGGACCCGGTGGCCGGGGAGACGACGCGCTACCTCTACTGGGGCCTGCGCCTGGCGGCCCAGTACGTGGAGGGCACGAGCGAGCGCCAGGCCTGGGGCTACGCCGGCGGGATGGACGGGGAGGCCTTCGTGGTGATCATGGGCTCAGGGACGAGCCGGGACGGGGTCTGGCACGTGGCCCGGGACTTCCAGGGGAGCATGCTGGCGCTCATGGACGGCGGCGGCACGGTGGTGGAGCGGTACCGCTACACAGCCTTCGGGTCGGTGAGCGTGGAGGACGGGAGCGGCGAGCCGCTGGCGGAGAGCGGGTACCTGGACCGCTTCTTCCTGGGCCGCCCCCTGGACCCGCTGACGGGCTTCTACGACCTGCGCTACCGGTGGTACGACCCGGCGACGGGTAGCTTCCTGTCGCCAGACCCGCTGGGGCCGGTGGACGGGTGGAACCTGTACCAGTACGGCTTCGGGACGCCGGGGACATGGCTGGATCCGCTCGGCCTGCAAGGAGACGATCCACCTTGGTACAACCCGGGAAGCCCGTCGACCTTGGGCGCCATAATGGGGGGAGCTATAGGGGGAGTTGTAGGGGCAGGTCTCCAGGCCGTTCGGGGAGGCATTCAGGAGACGCCACGAGCGCCAGAGCCTGATGATGCCGATGGTGATGGGGGGGTCCTCAAGGAGATCTATGACTTCTTGATCGGAGACGACATCGATAGCATTCTCGCCCCGGAATCACCGCTCGATTTCTGCATCGGGGTCGCGAGCATCACCCCTTGGGGCAGGGGGGCGAAGGCGGTCAGGTTGGGTCTGAAAGCCCTGTTGAAGAAGGGCGCCAAGGAGGCGGCCGAAGAAGTAGCCGGGAAGGGGGCAAAGGCTGCCGCAAGGGGGGGACTCAAGTTTCCTGGGAAGAATGCCGCCAAGGCTCCCAAGGGGTTCGAGTGGCGCGGGAAGCCGGGGTCGAAACCGGGATCAAAGGAGGGTAACTGGTACAACCCCAAGACGGGTGAGTCGCTGCGGCCCGACCTCGACCATCCGGGATCGATTGGTCCGCACTGGGACTACCGGGATCCATCTGGCAAATGGTATCGGCTCTTTCCTGACGGTAGTCGGGTGCCGAAGAAGTGATGAGCGGCACCAAGACTCCTCCGCCTGATGATTGGCGCCGGCAGGGCCAGGAGCACTATCTGCGTGGAGTGCGCCTAGTGGAGCGAGCCTACCGCCCATTTCGGTCGGATTGGGAACATGACCACTGCGAGTTCTGCGGGGCGAAGTTCTCTATGGAGGAGGGTGACCTGCATAGGGGCTTTTCAACCAGCGATGGGTATCACTGGGTTTGTCCTTCGTGTTTCCAAGACTTCCGTGAGGAGTTCGGTTGGAATCTCGACGAGGAATCGTCGCGGGATCCTGGCTGAAGGCGGTGTCCGAGGAGTTACAGGAGTCCATCAGCTTCCCAAGAGGTGGTCGAGCACCCCGCGCAGCATCCTCCGATCCTTCTCCGCGAGCCGCCCGAGCTTGCGCAGGACGAGCCCCTTCTCGATGGTGGCGAGGAGCGGTTTGAACTTGGCGGCCTTTGCTCGGCGGCGGTGGGTGTCCGTACGAGCCCTCTACTACTGGGGGGCTTCAGGCTTTCGTGTGCGGAGGGTGGCCCTCAAGCCGGCGCCTGTCCCTTGCGCCGGTGAATCTGCTGCCGGACCAGGCCGACCTGCGTACGAGTCCGGCGATGCCATGCCGGCGGAGGCCGGTGAGGATGAGGTCCGGATTCTCCTATCAGGGCTGGCTGGCGTCTTCCTGGGCCTGTTTCCAGGCCCAGGGCGTCAACGTCGCGATCTCGCCGGCCGGAGTGGTGGACACGCGCTTGAGGACATCCGCGAGGTAGGCCTCGGGATTCACCCCGGCGCGCTTGCACGACAGCACCAGTGAGTAGAGGCGGCTGGCCACGGCTCCGCCCTTCGGGCTCGCAAAGACCAGCCAGTTGCTACGCCCCACGGCCACGTGACGCAGGTCGCGCTCGGTGTCGTTGTTGTGGATCGGGATGCGGGGCTCGTCGAGGAGAACCGTGAGCGGCCGCCGCTGGTGGAACAGGTACCTCAGCGCCTTGCCCAGCCGGCTCTTCGGCAGCGTGCTCCGCCGGTCCCACAAGTCCGCAGCCCGCGCGTAGATCTCCCTGATGACCACCGCGCTCCGCGCCGCCTGTCAATGGACAGCCACCTTCACGCAGTTAGGGGACATCCAGTCTTACGCACTCCTGGGCTTGGAGGATCGGGTGGAAGGGCCGCCGACCTGGAGGGCCAGGGCGCCGGGGACGGCGAGCACGTTCCGCCCGCTGCTGGCGGGCCGCCGGCCCTCAATCGATGGGCGAGGGCAGGTCGGAAACCGGGAAGGAGCCCTTGGTCGCGGCGAGGATCACTGCGCTCCGGGCATCGATCACGCGGGCCGAGATGACCACGGTGCCGTTCTGCACCGTGTAGTCTCCGGCCAGGACGGCATCCACGTCGAAACGCCGGGCGAGGTCCGCGAGACTGGCCGGAGAGGCGTCACCCAGCACCGGGGCGTACTCGGATTCCACGACGTTCGCCAGGGAGCTCAAGGCGATGACGAACTCGTGCCCGAGGAGGATCGCGAAGGCGTCTCCTTCTTCCTCGGCCGGGTCCTCGTGGGTGTCCCCGACCCAGGGGTTGTGCTCGCTGGTGCGGTGGAAGCCGAGGACCAGGATGCGCAGCTTGTTGAGATCCTCGCGCTGCTGGAGCTTCGCCACCAGGTCCCGGGTGATGTCGTCGACGGACACCTCCAGCGGGCGCACCGCGCAGGCCGGCAACAACGCCAGCAGGACGACGGGCAGGGCGAGGAGAGAACCGCGACCGGGGAGGAGCTTCGGCTTCATTGAGCGGGCATCTGGGCCATGGGGGCCTGCGCGTGGGGGACGAGCCCCTCGGTGGCAGCGAGAATGACGCGGTCCTCGGTCGAGACCACGCGCAGGAGGAGGAGCACGTAGTTGCCCTCCATGGTGTAGTTCCCGGAGAGGACGGCGGTCGCACCGAGCTCCTTCGCCTCCTCCAGGAGGCTGGAGACGGAAGGCGCCCCCTCGGCGCTGCTGTCCGCGGGCTCGATCACGGGCAGCCGCGGCGCGAGGATGCCCATGATCTCGTGGCGGATGCGCATGGAGGAAAGGTGGTGCCGCGCCGCCATGGTTGGATCGTAGATGGGGATGAGGGCGCCGTCGGGACCGCGCTCGCAGGGCTGGAAGTCCGCCACCAGGAGGCGGATGTTGCGCAGGTCGACCCGCTGTTCCAGCTGCGCCAGGAGGTCCTCGGCCAGGAGGCCGGCGGAGTCGTAGTAGGTCGAAGGGGTGACGGTGCAGGCGCTCGCCGCAGCGAGCAGCCCGGTCGCCAGGAGAGCAAGGAGACGCTGGCTCATGAGTCGCCCTCCCGGCCCGCTCCAGGCGGGCTCTGGATGTAACGCCCGAGGTCCTGGACGTAGGCGGCCAGCTCAGCCGGCTGCCCGTCCCAGGTGGCCAGGAAGCGCTGGAAGGGGGCCTCGGCCTCCTGCACCCGGCCGCGGTCGATGGCGTTCTGGGCCGCCACAAGGTCGGCCCACGGTCCGGTGATGGCGCCACGCTCCCGGAGTTCGACGAGGAGGGCGTCCATCTCCCGGGCCAGGGCAGCATCCGGGGCTGGCAGGCCGGCCCGGACCAGGAACAAGGTGTAGAGCAGCGCCTCGCGCACGGCCGTGGCCGCCTCGTAGTGGCTGGCCGAGAAGCGCAGGAGCCGGGCGGCGCCTTCGTAGTCCCCTGCAGCGTAGCGGGAGCGGGCCTCGCCGAAGAGCACCGGGTAGAGGGTCTCCCGCAGGCGCGCAGATCCGGCGATGTCCGCAAAGGCAGCGTCGGCTTCCGCCTCCAGACCGGCATCGAGGTCGCGGATGATCTCGTTGCCGAGGGCCGCGGGGTCCGTTGGGACCGTGGCGCAGGACCACAGCAGGGCGGCTACCGGAAGAAGGAGGGCTATCCTCATGGGTTCAGGGACTCTGTGGAGAGGTGGTCGGAGCAAGATCGAGCAGGGTTCCATCCGCCAGGCGGATGGCGCCCACCTGGAAGTCGTAGCCGCCTCCATTGGTACGGATGTAACGGAGGACGAACTCGCGGACTTCCGAAAAATCGTGGCCAGTGGCGGCCAGGGCGCGCCGCCGGCGGTCGATGGCCAGCGCCCACTCCCGCGGCGGTAGCAGCGCCCCGAAGAGCAGGATCTCGTTGCGGGCGAGCACGGTCCGGCGCAGCTCGCGCAGCACCTCCGGCAGCTTGGCATAGGGGTAGCTGAAGAAGTCGCGATACTGGCGGAAGCTGTCCAGGGGCGGACGGCCGGGCACCCGCTGCACCGCCGGGGGGCCATTCAGGGTCACCTGGAAGTAGTGGGGCGAGGGGTTCTGGGGATCGAGGGCCGCCTTGGGCACGAGCAGGATGGTCTCGCCGAAGTACCGGCCGATCTCGAGCTGTTCCTCCGGGCGGGCGAGAAAGACCGTGCTGAAGCCCTTGCGGACCTCCCCCGAGAGCTCCCGCGCCGCCTCGGCCAGCAGCGCCGGGTCCTCCATGGCGGTCACCGTGTCGCCGGGCGCGACTTGCTCCCCGTCCGTCTCGCCACCGCCGGGGGGAGCTTCCCCGGCGTCCTCCTCGCCCTCCGGCGTGCCAGCCTCGGGGGGGGGC
>CAYMFV010000225.1:0-5217 GCA_964389745.1 uncultured Planctomycetales bacterium
GGGGGGGCGGCGGGAGGGGGGGCAGGCCGCGGAGACCCTCGAGGACGCCGGCGGGATAGCGACCCAGGAGGACCTCCACCTGGCGGCGGAGGGTCTGGGCCTGCTGCTCCAGGGCGGCCAGGAGGGCGTCGGTGGCGGCCAGGCGACTGCGGGCCCGGTGGACCTCGGCGGCCGGGCCGAGGCCCCGGCGGAAGCGCTCCTCGACCCGCTCCAGGGTGGTCCGGAGGTTGTCCCGGAGGGCACGCACGAGGTCCTGCCGGGCCTGGATCTCGGCCAGGGCCAGGCCGGCCTTCAGGACCTGACCGGCCAGGGAGAGGCGGGCTCCCTCCAGGTCGGCGGCGGCGGCCGTCGCCGCCGCCTCCCCGGCCGCGGCGGCGGCGCCGAGGCGACCCCAGAGGTCCACCTCCCAGGAGAGGTCCAGGGACAGGCCCCAGGAGGTAGAGGTGGTGCTCAGGACCGGGCTCGGGGCGCCGGGGATCGGGAAGCCGATGTAGTTGCGCCGGGCCCGGTTGCCGTTGAGGCCGGCGCCCAGGGCGGGCAGGCGGGCGCCGGCGGCGATCCGGGCCTGGGCCGTCGCCGCCCGCACCGCCGCCACGGCGGCCGCCAGATCCGGATTGCCCCGCCAGGCCTCCTCCACCAGGGCGCCCAGCTCCGGGCCGAAGGCCTGCCACCAGGCGACACCCTCTGCCCCGGGGGCGGCCCCGGGAGCCGCCGCCTGCCAGGCCTCCGGCAGGGGGGGGGGAGCGGTCTCGTGGAGCTCCGGGCCGGCGCAGGCCGCCAGGGACAGGAGCAGGAGGTGCCCGGACCAGCGGCAGGGAGTGGGAGCTCTCATGACCTGGCCGCCGGGCCCGGGTTCCCCTCCGGCATGGTGGGAGGAGCGAGGAAGCCGGCCTCGACGAAGGCCCGCAGGCCCTGCAGGAAGCCCTCTGGATCCTGCTGGCAGTCGCAGCTCGCGCCCATGCGCTGCATCTCCTCCAGGTGCATCACCGCGTGCAGGAGGCAGCCGACCATGAAGTGGGCCCGGAGGAGCACCTCCCCCCGGGGCAGGCCCGGGACGCAGCGCTGCAGGGCAGCCAGGAAGCGCTGCACCACCTCGTCGAACTCGACCAGGATGCGCTGGCGCAGCTCGGGGGGGGACTCGTAGTGGATGCGGCCCAGGAGACGAGCGATGCCCGGTCCCTGGGCGGTGACGAACTCCACCGCCGGCCGGAGGAAGGCGTCCAGGACCTCCCGGAGGCTTGGGTCGCCCCGGGCCTCGCTCGCGTCGAGGAGCTCCAGGCGGCGCCGGTTGACCGGACCCAGGCGGCGCCGGAAGACGGCCAGGGCCAGGTCCTCCTTGGAGCCGAAGTGGTAGTGCACCGCCGCCAGGTTGGCGCCGGCCTGCCGGGTCAGCTCCCGGAGGGAGGTGGCCTGGTAGCCCTTGGCGGCGAAGCAGCGTTCCGCGGCGTCGAGGAGCTTCTCCCGGGTGTCGGCAGCAGTCATTCGAACGATTGTTTTATACGATCGTTTGACAGCCTGGCAAGCCCCCTTTCCCGGGAGCGGGGTCAGTAGCGGGGCATCTCCGGGTCCACCCGCCGGCGCCAGGCGTCGATGCCGCCCGCCAGGTTGAGGACCTGGCGGGCCCCCAGGCGCTCCAGGAGGCGGCCGGCGTGCCGGCTGCGGACCCCGTGGTGGCAGTAGAGGACGAAGGGACCGTCCTCGGGGTCCAGGTCCCGGATCCACTCCTGGAGGCGGGAGAGGGGGCGCAGCTCGGCGCCGGGTAGCCGGCAGATGGCCCATTCCCGCTCTTCCCGGACGTCGAGGAGGCGGAGCGCCTCGCCGGCGGCGAGACGGACCTGGAGCTCTTCGGGGGAGATGTCCTGCACGGCGGTGCGGGGTCAGCGCTGGCAGCGGGGACAGTAGACGGTGCCCCGCCCGGCCAGGCGCAGCTCCCGGAGGACGGTGCCACACGCCGGGCAGGGCTGGCCGCCCCGGCCGTAGACCTGGAGGCGCTGCCGGTACCAGCCGGGCCGGCCCCGGGCGTCCACGAAGTCCCGGAGGGAGGTCCCGCCGGCCCGGATGGAGGCCCGCAGGACCTCCCGGAGGCGCCCGGCGAGGGCGTCGTAGCGCCGCCGGGAGACCCGGCCGGCCGCCCGGGCGGGGTGGATCCCGGCCCGGAAGAGAGCCTCGGCGGCGTAGATGTTGCCCACGCCGGCCACGACCCGGCCGTCCATCAGCAGGGCCTTCACCGGGATCCGGCGGCCCCGGGCCCGGGCGTGGAGCCAGGCGCCGTCGAAGCCGGACTCCAGGGGTTCGGGGCCCAGGCCCGCGAGGCGGGGGTGGTCCAGGGGGTCGTCCCGGGTCCAGAGCACGGCGCCGAAGCGCCGGGGATCGTGGAGGCGCAGGGCGCCATCGTCCTCCAGGACCAGGTCCAGGTGATCGTGGGGGCCGGGCGGCGTGGCGGCGGGGACCAGGCGCAGGCTGCCCGACATCCCCAGGTGGAGGAGGAGGGTGCCCGACCCGGCCTCCAGGAGCAGCCACTTGCCCCGGCGACGGAGCCCCCGGACCGTCGCGCCCCGGAGCCGCCGGTCCAGGCGGGCCGGCACCGGCCAGCGCAGCCGGGACCGGCGCACCACGACCGCCCGGATGCGGCGGCCCTCCAGGTGCGGGGCCAGACCCCGGCGGGTGGTCTCCACCTCCGGCAGCTCGGGCACCTGCTCCTCTCCCCTGGATCCCGGGTCAGGCGGCGCCCGGCGCCGGGCGGGCGGCGGCGGTCTCCTGGTCGAGGAAGTAGATCATCACGTACTCCTCGGCCGTGCGCTTCGGGCCCGGCAGGTTCTTCAGGCGCCGGGCGGCGGCCTGGAGGTAGCGCTCCCGGAAGAACTCGTAGGCCCGGACCCCGGGGTGGTCCTCGGCCGGGCGCGCCGAGCGGTAGCCGACGCCTGCCGTCTCCTCCGGAGTCAGGCTGCTCCGGCCGCTCTCCTCCATGAGCTGCTCCAGGGAGTGGATCTCCTCGGTGGGGACGCCAATGAGGAACTCCTGGAAGGCCTCCCGCTCGTCCCGGGTCAGGAGCGGCCGGGAGAAGTACTCGACGAACTGGGGGTCGCAGCCCGCCTGGATGAGGCGGAAGATCTCCGAGACGCCGAGCATCGTGCCGATGCTCACCCGGATGCGCCGGCGGGCGCTCCAGGTGGCCTCCAGGAGGGGGAAGAAGGTGCGCACCCGGTAGGTGAGGCGGTTCTGCCAGATGTGGGCGAGCATCTCCATCGCCCGGGCCCGGATCCGCCGCTCCATGGCGGCGTCCATGGTCACCGCCCCGAGGATCTCCTCGGCGATCTTCACGTGCACGCAACCATGGAGCCAGCGGTCCACCTCCTCGGCCAGGGCAGCGGCGGGGTCGCCGGGGAGCCCGGGCCGGGCCTGGGCCAGGACGTGGTGGAGGAGGCGCCAGGCATTCATCTCCGCCATCAGCAGCGCCCGGCCCACCAGGGCCTGGGTGGGCAGGAACATGTCGAAGCTGGCGTCCGTGGCGCCGGCCAGGAGGTCGACCAGGGAGTCGAGGCTCCGGCGCCGCTGGCCGAGCTCGGTCTCGCTGAACACCGGCGGCCAGTGGTCGAGGGCCGAACTCAGGGCGTCCACCCGGGAGATCACCGCCTGGATCGCCTGCAGGAATTGCTGCCGGCGCGTGTCCTCCCAGCCGGCCAGGACCTCCCAGAGGGCTTCCAGGGTGCGCCGCTCTTCCGGGTCGAAGGGGCTGGTGGGGCCGAAGACGAGCGGAGGAGCCTCCATGGGGGCAGCCAACGACAAGTCTAGCCCGCGCTCGGGGGGGGCGGAAGGCGTAGCCGGCGGAAGATGGCCGCAGAGGCGGCGGGAGCGAGGATAATCCCGGGCATGAAGCAGCTCGTCCGGACCTCCGTCGCGGCGCTGGACCCCCGCGCCGGCCGCATCGGCACCGGTCTCCTCGTGGTCCTGGGTCTCCTGGTCCTGGTGGCGGTGGGTGCCTTCTGGAGCATGGGCATCCGCAACGGCGCCGTGGAGCGGGACGAGGGTGTCCAGGCCGCCTGGGCCGACGTCGAGGCCCAGCTCCAGCGCCGCTTCGACCTCGTGCCCAACCTGGTGGCGACGGTGAAGGGGGCGGCGGCTTTCGAGAAGGAGACCCTGACGGCGGTCACCGAGGCCCGGGCCTCGGTGGGGCGCGTCAAGCTCGACCTCCAGGGCAAGGGCCAGTCCCTCCTGGACGATCCCGCGGCCATGCAGCGCTACCTCGCGGCCCAGAACCAGCTGGGCAGCGCCTTGCAGCGTCTCCTGGTGGTGAGCGAGCGCTACCCCGAGCTCCGGGCCACCCAGTCCTTCGCCGATCTGCAGCACCAGCTCGAGGGGACCGAGAACAGGATCGCCCAGGCCCGGAAGGACTACAACGATGCGGTCCGGGCCTACAACGCCTGGATCCGCCGGGTGCCGAACGCCTGGTTCCTCTCCGACGAGGAGTTCCCCCGCCGGGTGCCCTTCGAGGCCAGCACGGGCGCCGAGAGCGTGCCCCAGGTGGATTTCGGGGCCGGCGGCTGATCCGGACATGGGGCGCCTTCTCGCCGCCGTCGCTGTTGTCCTGGCCCTGGGGCCGGCCGCCACGGCCGGTGCCCAGCAGCCGGTGCCGGAGCCCCGGGGGATGGTCACCGACCTGGCCGCCTTCCTGGAGCCCGGCGAGCGCCAGGAGCTGGAGGACCTGCTGCGGCGCTACCGGGAGGGGGAGGGCCACGAGGTGGCGGTCCTGACCGTGCCCGAGCTGGGCGGGGAGCCCATCGAGGACTTCGCCATCCGGGTGGCCCGCTCCTGGGGCCTGGGCCGGCAGGGAGAGGACGACGGCGTCCTCCTGGTGGTGGCCCGGGCCGAGCGGCGCATTCGCATCGAGGTGGGGGACGAGCTGGAGGGCACCCTCACCGACCTCCTGGCGGGGCGCATCATCGACCAGCTGATGGTCCCCGAGTTCCGGGCCGGGCGCCCCGCCGCCGGCATCCGGCGGGGCGTCGAAGGCGTCCTGGCCGTCCTCGGCGGCAACCCGGCCGCCATCCCGGCGGGGCCGGAACGCCGCCCCAGAGGGGGGGGGATGATCGTCTTCCAGGTCCTGTTCACCCTGCTCCTCCTGCTCCTGCTCCTGGCGGGCAGCCGGCGGACCCGGGTCGGGGCGGACATGTCGTAAAAGATCGCGAGTCCTTCCGGCATGCCGGCTCCAAGGTGTTC
>CAYMFV010000226.1:0-3613 GCA_964389745.1 uncultured Planctomycetales bacterium
CAGCCGGAGTGGGCGCTGCTCTGGAGGGTTCGGGACGAGGCCGGGGCTCGCGCCCTGGTGCTTCGCCTGGCCGGGATGCTCCAGGACGAGGGCGCGGGGCTCGAGCTGGTGGAGATCGAGCTGCCTCGTGGCCTTTCCGGCTTCCGGGTGGTGTTGCCCCGGGTTCCCGTGCCGCCCCCGATCCTGACCGTGCACGACGGCTGGCTGGTCTGCGCGGCGAACCCCGCGCTGGCGGCCCGGGCCGCCCTCGACTGGGGAGGGGAAGGAGCCGGCAGCCTGGCCGGGGACAACGAGTCCTGGCAGCGGACGCTGCGGGGCCTCACCGGCACCACGAGCGACGAGGACATCGCCCTCATGGCCTGGGTGGATCTCCAGCGCCTGGTGCCCCTGGCTTTCGGCATGGCCCTGCCCTTCCTGCCGCCGGAGGTCGTGGATCCCGAGGCTGCCCCCCTCCCGGAGGACCTGGCCCCCTTCTTCTCCGGAGCCGCCGTGGTCTTCCGGCACGACCGGGACGCCCTGGTCCTGGACACCTTCGCCCCGGCGGGAGTCCTCCTGCCTGCTCTGATCGGCGCCCGGGCCCGCCAGCAGGCGGTGGCCCGCGCCCGGACGGAGCGAGGCCAGGTCGAGGGCTCCACGGCCAGGCAGGCCAACGAGGAGGCCTGGGCCGTCGTCCGGCAGCCCGGCCGCGATCCCGACGACTACGAGCGGGCGGCGCTCCTGGTCCGCAAGGCGGTGGAGGCCGAGCCCGAGAACCCCTTCTACTTGAACACCCTGGGTGTCGCCCTGGTGCGGGCCGGGCGGCTCGAGGAGGGCCTCGCGGTCCTGGACATGGCCAACGTCCACAACCAGCGCCGGGACGGGAGCCGCTTCTACAACCCGGCCACCGACTGGCTGTTCCAGGCCATGGCCTGGTGGCGGCTCGGGAGCCACGAGCAGGCCCGGGAGCTCCTGGCCCGCTCCCGGGAGGCGATGGCCGAAGGTGTCGGGGTGGACGCGGAGCTCCGGGCCTTCCTGGCCGAGACCGAGGACCTGATCCAGGGCCCCCGGTCGCCGGACGGGGAGTAGCGGGGCCCGGCGCTTCCTAGCGCACGAAGGCGAAGAAGAGCTCCGTGGGATAGGACCGGGCCAGGTCCACGCCCTGGACCCAGAGCGGCCGACCCTGGAGGACGGCGGGCACCGGCACCCCGGTGCTCGCCGTCCCCGTGGCGTCGGCGGTCAGGAACAGGGTCCGCAGGGGGGGGGAAAGACGGAGCAGGCCGCCGGAGAAGGGCGTCGGCCCCTGGCCGGTGGTGGAGGCCCCGATCCAGACCCGGGCCCCCGGGGTGGCGGCGCGGACGGTCAGCGTGGCCTGCTGGCCCGCCACCAGGTTGCCGAGGTCCAGGGTGGCGCCGCCGGTCTGGCGGTCGTGGACGAAGACGTCCAGGACGCCGTTCGTGTCACCGGCCACCAGGTTGTCGGCGAGACTGGCGAAGACCACGAAGCGCCCGTCGCCGGAGATCACCGGCGACGGTGTGCGCAGGTAGAAGGAGGCGTCGGTGCCCTCCTGGCCCTGCCAGCCCACGCTCACCCAGTCGGTGATGCCGGTGCGGCGGTCGTGGACGAAGACGTCCTTCTGGCCGTTGCCATCGGCCGCCAGGTTGCTGGCGGTGTCATCGAAGACCACCAGCCAGCCGTCGGCGGAGATGCCCGTCTTGACGGACTCGCCGTTGGAGGGCAGGCCCAGGGTGCTCCGGCTCACCATGACGATGGTGCCGGTGCTCCGGTCGAAGAGGAAGATGTCCTCCTGGCCGTTGACGTCGCCGGGAACCAGGTTGCTGGCGTGGCTGTGGAAGACCACCAGGCGGCCATCGGCGGCGATGTTCGGTAGCTCGCTGGTAGCGTTCGCCTGGGCCATGCCCAGGCCGTTGCTGATGCGCTCGGTGGTGGCGGTCTGCCGGTCGCGCAGGAAGATGTCCTTGACCCCGTTGCCGTCGGGCACGACCAGGTTGTCGGCCTGGCTGGTGAAGACCACGATGCGGCCGTCGGCGGAGATGGCCGGGGAGATGCTCGGACCGTTGCCCTGCACGCCGGCCGTGCTGACGCTGATCCGCTCGGTCTGGCCGAGGGGCAGGTCCCGGAGGAAGACGTCGGGCTGGCCGTTGGTGTCACCGGGCAGGAGGTCACTGGCCTTGCTGGCGAAGGCCACGCGGCGGCCATCGTCGGTGACCCTGGGGTCGTAGCTCTCGGCATTGCCGGAGACGCCGGCCGGCGTGACGCTCACCAGCTCCAGCGTTCCTTGCAGGCGGTCGAGGAGGAAGACGTCGGCGGCGCCATTGCCGTCGCCGGGGACCAGGTTGCCGGCCGCACTGACGAAGACGACGAAGCGGCCGTCCGGGGAGATCGCTGGATCCCAGGAGCCGGCGTCGGCCTGGCCGCCGCCCGGGGGGACGCTGAGGCGCACGGTGGTGCCGGCCTGCCGGTCCCGGAGGAAGACGTCCTGGGCCCCGTTCGTGTCCCCGGGTACCAGGTTGCTGGCGTGGCTGGTGAAGACCACGAGGCGGCCATCGGCGCTGATGCAGCCCCCGAAGGAGGAACCGTTGGCCTCGGCGCCGGCCGTGCTGACGCTGATGCGCTCGGTCACCGGGCCCTGTAGAGCCGGAGCGGGGGGGGCCGGGCCGGAGAGGAGCAACAGGCAGGAGGAGAGCAGGAGGAGGGAGGAAGCCATGGCGAGGTGATTCCAGGGGTCTTGTGGGCTATGATCGCAGTCCGGTCAAGTCCCCTGGCTCCTGGCCCGGCCGGGATCCCGGGGCCCTCCTTACCGTTCTGCGGAGATCTGGTCCATGGAATTCCTCATCGAGCTCTGGCTCCCCATCCTGGCCGCCGCCGTCCTGGTGTTCGTGGCCAGCTCCCTGCTCCACATGGTCCTGCCCGTGCACAAGGGTGACCACCGGCCCCTGCCCAACGAGGACGAGGTGCTGGAGACGCTGCGCCGCCAGCAGCTGCCCCCGGGGGAGTACATGTTTCCGGCGTGCAGTTCCATGAAGGACATGAACAGCCCCGAGATGAAGGGGAAGTACGCCCAGGGCCCGGCCGGCTTCCTCACCGTGCTGCCCCCGGGCCCGCCGGCCGTGGGCCGCAGCCTGGTCCAGTGGTTCCTCTACTCGGTGGTGGTCAGCCTCTTCGCCGGCTACCTGACCTGGCACGCCCTCGACGCTGGCGCGGACTACCTCGAGGTCTTCCGCCTGGTGGGCACCGCGGCCTTCCTGGCCTACGGGGTGAGCAGCGCCATCAACTCCATCTGGAAGGGCGTGCCCTGGCGCACGACCTGCAAGTTCGTCTTCGACGGCCTCATCTACGCCCTGGTCACGGCCGGTGCCTTCGGCTGGCTCTGGCCGGGCAGGGCCTGATCGCTCGCAGCTGCCGGCGGGCCGGGCGCGCCCCGAGGCTACCCTGGTCCCCGACTTGCGCCGGCTCACTCCTCTCCTCGCCGCCCTGGTGGTCGCCATCGTCGCCCTCTCGGACCTGGGGCTGACGCCCTGGAAGCCCCTGGTCGACGCCCTGCCCGGTCAGGACAAGACGGGCCACTTCCTGCTCCTGGGCACCCTCTCCCTGGCCGTGCATGCCACCTGGCCCG
>CAYMFV010000226.1:3713-5197 GCA_964389745.1 uncultured Planctomycetales bacterium
CGGGCCTCGTACACGGCGCAGTCGTGCAGCCCCTCGAGCATGCAGCAGCGGCCGTGCCCCACCCGGCAGCAGTGGCCGCAGCGGTGGCAGGCGAAGGCGAAGGGGGCCGGCGTCTCCCCGACGGCCGTCAGGCGTGGGCCCGGCGGATGACCGCCTCGGCCACCCCGAACTCCTCTTCCAGGGCCTTGCCCAGATCCTGGGCGAAGGGCAGGGCCCGGTCGTCGAGGACGGTGATCTCGCCGTTCACCGTGGCGTAGGCCTCGACCCGAGCCACCATCTGGGAGCTGGCGGCCTTGCGATCGCCCACGTAGAGGTTCCAGGTGCGTCGCGTCCAGCCGGCGACGTCGAGGTACAGGCCATGGCGCCCGGCCAGCTCCCGGATACGGGCATCCAGCCGGTCCCACTCCGACGGTTCCTGGACCCGGACCATCCTCCCCCCTCGGGTCAGGTCTCCAGAAAGCGGCGCAGGGCGGCGCCGCCGTTCTCGAGGATGGGGGTGCCGTCGCCGACCAGGACCATCTCCACGTCGAAGTCCAGGAGACGGTGCAGGGAGCGGCGGGCAAGGTCCGGGTCGGCGTACTTCTCGGGAGCCATCATGGACAGCTCTCCGGCCGGCTTGCCGATCAGGACGTCGCCGAGGACCAGGGCCCGCGGGCGGGGGAAGTAGAAGGCGCACTCGCCCGGGGTCTTGGCGCCGGGGATGTGCACCACCTCCAGGGCGCCCAGGAGCAGGTCGCCGTCGGCGAAGGTGCTGTCGGCGGCGGCAGGCAGGAGGGGATCTTCGAGCTCGTGGGCGGCTAGCTGGGCCCAGAAGCGGTCCCGGAAGGTCTCGGCGGCCCGGAAGTGGTCCTTGTTGGTGAGCAGGACCAGCCCCGGTCGGGGAGCGAGGCCTTCGAGAGCCCCGAGGACGTCGTCGTCGGGCTCCACCGGATCCACCAGGACCGCGGAGCCACCCGTGGAGACGTAGTAGCCGTGGAAGTCCAGGCCCTTCTCCTCGGAGAAGACCGACCAGGTGTGGATGCCGTCCGCGAGCTGCTGCATGGGTGGGCCCCGCGCAGGGGGGCCGGCATTCTAGGGCCGCAGCCGGGCGCTCATGGCACCGGGGCCAGCTCCAGGAGGGAGCCGTCCCAGGTCGCCACCCAGAGGCGGTTGCGGATCAGGGCCGGGCCGGCGCCCACCGGCAGGCCCAGGTCCCGCTCCGCCAGGACCCGGCCGCGCCGGGCCTCCAGGAGGCGCAGCCGGCCTCTGCCCTCGAGGAGGACCACCTCCGCCGAGGTGACGAGCAGGGAGGGCGGCCCTGCCTCCTCCTCCCAGAGGGGGGGATCCGCCCACAGGGCCTCGCCGCTGCGGTCGTCGAAGGCCCGCAGGCGCCCGTCGCCGCAGGGCAGGAAGAGCCGGCGGCCCCCGGCGACGAGCCGGCCGGCGGCGCCCCCGGGCAGGAGCTCGGTGGCCAGGACCTGCTGCCACTGGCGGCGCTCCCGGCC
>CAYMFV010000227.1:0-5178 GCA_964389745.1 uncultured Planctomycetales bacterium
GGGGGGGGGCAGTGGACGGTGGGGAACCCGGCGGCAGGGGTGGCAGCTTCGGCCCACCCAGGAGGTGCATGGTGGCGATGGGCACCAGGCCCAGGAGCAGGGCGGCCAGCAGCCCGCTCCGGGGACCGGCCAGCGACCAGTCCCGGAGGAGGTGGCCGGCGACGAGGCCCGCGCCCAGGGCCAGGAGGAGGGCCAGGGCCATGGCCCCGCCGCGGCTGCCGACGAGCCGGCCGGCGGGGCCGGCGAGAAAGGGCCAGCCGGCACCGGCCAGGCCCAGAGCCCAGGACAGGGCCACCTGCCGGCGCGGGGGGAGACGCCGCAGAGGCGGCACCAGGACCAGGAGCAGGCCGGTGAGCAGAGCCGCCGGCAGCTGCAGGAAGAGGGCTCCGAAGCCCTCGCAGCTTCCCCCCCAGAAGGCCCGGGCCGGGCCATGGGAGATCAGGAGGAAGACGCCGCTGGCGAAGCCGGCGGTGGCGGCCACTCCGAGCTGCGGAGCGGCGCCCCGGAGGAAGGAGGCAGCGCGGGCGCTCACTCCCCCCCCCTAGCCGGCCGGCGGCTCCATCAGGCCCTCGGCCGGCACCACGTCCATGTCCGTGTAGCGGTGCAGACTGGACTGGGAGGCCGGGAGCATGCCGAAGAGCTGGAAGGTGATGTACACGGAGAGACCGCCGAAGAGGAGGATCCACATGCCCCTCTGGCCCCGCCAGCCGCCCACGTAGCGCAGGTGCAAGTAGACGGCGTAGAAAATCCAGGAGATGAGAGCGCTCACCTCCTTCGAGTCCCAGCCCCAGTAGATCGCCCAGGCCTCCTGGGCCCAGAGGGCGCCCTGGATGAGGCCGGCGGTGAGGAAGGGAAACCCGACCAGGAAGATCCGCCAGGTAAAGGCGTCGGCGCCCTCCTCCCAGACGTCGAACCAGGCCATGTTGCCGGCGACGGCCCGGGAGACCAGGGACACCACGAGGGTGAGGAGCAGGACGCCCGGGCCGAGGAGGAGGCCATAGCGGCCGAAGGGGATGACCACCAGGGCGAAGAGGAGCACGCCGAGCACGGTGCTCGCCGGTACCCGGTGCTCCCGGTCCAGGAAGCCGCGCCAGAGCCGGAAGCAGAAGTAGAGCCAGGTCGCCAGGGTGGCGATGAAGAAGGTGAAGTAGCCGAAGACGTAGGCGCTGATATGGGTCGGGAACCAGTAGGACTGGAGCGCCGGCGGCAGGGCCCGACCCGTGGGGTCGATGCCCAGGACATAGTGCAGGACCAGGGCCAGGGCGAGGAGGATCTTGGCCAGGAAGAGCTCCGAGAAGCCCCGGGCCATGCCACGCATCCGGTGCAGCCCCAGGACGAAGTAGAGGATCAGCGTCGCCAGGAAGCCCGAGGTGGTGCCCAGGGGGATCACCTCGTACATGGTCTGGGCCGGCCAGTGCCGGACCTCGTGGTAGCGGGCGAACATGCCCCCCAGGTTGACGGCGAAGGCCACGACGCAGATCAGGACCCCGGCCCAGGAGAGGACCAGGGCGATGGCGTCCGGGGGCGTCCGGCGGGCTTCCACCTCCACCGTGCCCAGGCCGCCGGCCAGGGCCGCCCGGCTCCGCACCGTGAAGGCCGGGCGCAGGAACCAGGCCAGGGACCCGAGGAGGGAGCAACCCGCCCCGGCCCAGGCCAGGTACATGGTGAGGTAGAGAAGGGAACGGTAGGAGAAGGTTTCCATCTAGAGACCGCGGACACGCCGCGTCACCAGGGGGTTCACCAGGAAGGCGATGGCGGCGCCGGCCATCACCATGTACAGACCCGCCAGGACCACCGGAATGCCCGGATCGTACACCACGCCGATGCCGCTGTAGCTCCGGTCGTTGGGCCGGGCGTTGGTCTGGAAGAAGCGGAAGCCGTCGTGGACGAAGTAGTCGTTCACGCGGATCACGCCGGTGGCCACCTCCTCCAGCTCGTGGCCGGAGACCCGGCTCAGGGTGGTCAGCTTCGAGCGCCACTCGAAGGGCAGGTCGTCCAGGTCGGGCCGGAACTGGAGGAAGAGGATGCGCTGGCGGCCGTCGGGCCCGGCGTAGCGCAGGGACTGGACGCGAAGAGGGTCCTGGGCGTCCTCGCTGGCCACCAGGACGAAGTGGTGCCTTCCTTCCGGGGTCTCGACCCGCAAGCGGAGGGCCCCGGGCGCAGGGTGGAAGAAGTCGGCCCCCTCCACCGACTCGGGAGCCCGGTCCAGGTAGCCGTTGCGGAAGGCCGTCTCCACCACCAGGTGCCAGCCCGACCCGAGTTCCAGCTCCTCTCCCGGGGCGAGGGGGCGCAGGCCGCCCGCGGCTCCCACCTCGCCAGCCAGCAGGGTGTCGTCGGGGAGCTGCAGGAGGAGGATGCGCCGGCGCGCCGGAGCCGCCCAGCGGTCCCAGGTGAACTCCAGGCGCAGCTCCTGGAAGTGGTGGGCCTGCTGGTGGAACTCCTGCTCCATCACCCAGCGCTCCTCCACCTCGCCCCCCGGCCCCTCGATCTCCAGGAGGACGGCCGGGTTCCGGGGCTCCACCTCCTCCGGCGGCCCCTCGGCGGCCACGAACCGCGTCCGCCCCTGCTCGTCCCGGGAAACGCGCAGCCACGGCGTGGCCCGGACCACCCGGACCCGGTAGCGGCGATCCTCCACGTGCAGCTCCAAGGTGGTCCCCGGGACCACGTCCAGGAGCTCCCCGGGGCCGGCGCCGTCGGCACCCATCTGGCGGAGCAGACCAAGACGCCGGGGCACAGGCTCGGCCAGGCGCTCTCGGGCCTCCTCCTCGCTCTCCACCGGCAGGTAGCGCACCCGGGCCCCGCTGGGAGCGTGCACCATGGGCACGTCGAAGAGGGGGGTCAGGAGCTGCTCCTGGCGGCGGCCTTCGGCATCCACCACCACCACCTGGGCCAGGGGGTGCCCGGTCCCGGACTCCGGGTCGGCCCGGCGGACCTGCTCCCGGATCCTGGCCTGGGGGAGGTACTCCTCCACGTCCAGGACCAGCCAGGGCATCCGCTCCCCCGGGCGGCGCCCGGGCGGCGCCGGGTCCGGTGCCGGCCCCCAGTCCAGCTCCTGGTGCATACCCTCCCAGACCCGGAACTTGGGCTGCCGGCCGAGGGCGAACTCGTAGTCGAGTCGGCCCTGCTCGTCCTCCCTGGCATAGACCACGTCCAGGACGTCGAAGTAGTCGGCCCGGAAGGCGTCCAGGCGGAGGGCGAAGGGATCGCCAGGCCCGAGAACGGGGTCGATGAGCCCATGCAGCTTCTCATCCAGCCCGAAGGGCAGCTCCGGAACGCGCAGCCAGGGCGGCCTCTGCAGCGGCGCCCGGGGCCCGCTGTAGAGCTGGAAGTCGCCGCGCACGTCCCCGACGTGCATGTCCAGGATGCCCCGCTCCTCGGTGAGGCGACCGTAGAAGGCGCCGCCGATGATCAGCATCACCCCCGAGTGGGCGAGCACGAAGCCGAGCTTGCCGGGTCGGAGCAGCCGCCGCACCCCCCCCCGGAAGAGATTTGCCAGGACCCCGAAGAAGAGGATGGCCCAGCAGGTCGCGAACCAGTCTGTCTTGTACACCCGGATCAGGTCCAGGCGATCGGCCCACACGAAGAGGGACCACCAGAAGTCGTTGGCCGAGTGCTCGAAGGCGCTCACCTCTGCCTTCCTGGCCCGGTTGCGCAGCCCGGCTTCGCTGCTGGTGGCCATCGCCACCGCGAACTCCTCGCCGAAGCGGTCCCGGAGCTCCGGCAGGCGCGTCTTCAGGTGGCCCATCCGGGTCTGGATCTCCTCCTCGTCCACCCGGCACTCGTCATCGCCCACGCCCAGGGCGTGGAAGCCCAGGCCGTGCAGCAGGTGATAGGTGAAGAAGGCGTGGGCCGAGCGAAAGTCCAGGTAGTACTTGTAGGCCTGGCGCATCCCTGGCGACCAGGGCTTCGGCTGCTGCTGCCAGTGGACGAGCTTCTCCATCCCCTGGCGATCCAGGGGGAAGTTGGCGTCCTCCTGGTGGAAGAGCACGCCGAGGATGGACCCAAGGCCGATGAGGGTCAGGTTCACCACCCCCACCCGGATGGAGCGGAAGAAGTCCACCACCAGGCGGAAGGCGTAGACCGTCACCGCCAGGAGCGGCAGCAGCAGGAAGAAGACCCCCAGGACGTAGAGCCAGCTCCCAGGCGGCCCGACCTCCCGGGCGGAACGGGCCAGGGTCATGCAGACCTCGGTCCAGACCAGGAGCCCGAGGATCCCGAGAGCACCGGTGCGGAAGCCCCAGCGGAAGCGTAGGCGGCCGGCGGCCGGGGGCGTGGGAGGGGGGGAGGTGGCCGGCACCGGGGAGGTGGGTTCAGCGCTCACGACGGCTTCCGTGTAGGACGTACGATCCGGGTCTTCATGGGCGCAGCGGAAATCCTCAGGAGCTGCGCTCGCCCAGGAAGGCTGTGAGGGTCTCCAGGACCTCTCGGGCCTCCCCGGCGGGGAGCGGCGCCAGGGCGACCCGGGCCTCCTCCAGGAGCCGCCGGACCTCGGCCCGGCAGCTGGCCACCGCCCGGTCCAGGGCCGCTGGGAAGCGCTCGCCCAGGACCCCCCGGTCGGCGCCGGTTCCGAAGAGGGCCGCGAGCTCGGCCCGCTCCTCCGGGGCCAGGGAGTCCCGGAGGCGGATCAGGGGCAGGGTCATCTTCCCCCGGGCCCAGTCGGTTCCCAGGGACTTGCCCACCCGATCCTCCTCTCCCACCAGGTCCAGGAGGTCGTCCACGATCTGGAAGGCCCGGCCGGACAGGAGCCCGTGGCGCGCGCAGGCCTCCTGGGTCTCGACCGGGGCGCCGGCGTAGTGGGCGGCCAGCCGGCCGCCGGCCTCGTACAACGACGCCGTCTTGCCGTCGATCTGCCGGATGTAGTCCTCTTCCCGGAGCTCGAAGTCCTCCCGGGTGAGGTTCTGGTGGATCTCGCCCTGGCAGATCCGGGAGCTGGCCTCCGCCAGGACCCGGGAGCATTCCCGGTCCGGCAGGGCCGTGCTGCGCAGGAAGGCCCGGGCGTACACCCAGTCCCCCAGGAGCACCGCCGCGTGGGCGCCCCACTCCACGTGCAGGCAGGAGAGGCTCCGGCGCTGGCTGGCCCCGTCCAGGAGGTCGTCGTGGATCAGGGTGGCGGCGTGGACCAGCTCGATGATGCCGGCCACGACCCGGTGGGCCTCGATGGTCCGCCCGCAGGAGCGG
>CAYMFV010000228.1:0-5161 GCA_964389745.1 uncultured Planctomycetales bacterium
CGGGTGGTCTTCTTCCGGGTGGTGGCCTTCTTCCGCGTGGTCTTCTTCTTCGCGGCGGCCTTCTTCCGGGTGGTCTTCTTCCGGGTGGTGGCCTTCTTCCGCGTGGTCTTCTTCTTCGCGGTGGCCTTCTTCCGGGTGGTCTTCTTCCTGGCGGTGGCCTTGCGCGCGGTCGTCTTCTTGCGAGCCGTCTTGCGCCGGGGCGCCGCCTTACGGGTCTTCTTCTTCGCAGCCATGTTCACTCCGAGTCTGGATCCAGAAGCCAGGGACACATCCCCGAGCGGGGCATGCATCATGCTCTCCGAGTGGAATCGGCTGCAGACCCGATGGATTTTCTCTTCGGGTGCAGAAAATTCTCCCCCGGATGGCAAGGATCGCCAGCCGGGGGCGGGATGTCGGGCCGCGTGTTGCGCTGCTGCGTGCCGTCAGGACTCGCGGCGAGTGAAGGCGCGGTTGCGTCCGCGGAGTGCCTTCACCAGGGGCACCTCCACCTCCTTGCCCTGCATGCGCACCCGGATGCGCCCGGACTTGATCACCGACGTGGCCAGCTTCATCCGGCGCACGGTTCCGTCCGGCAGGAGGACGCGGACCTTCTGGATGTTGGCCTTGAAGACCCGCCGGGTGTGCCCCGTGGTCTTCAGGCCCACCCCGCCCTTCTTCTTGGGCAGACCTCGGCGGGCGATGCGCTTCCCGGCGACGGTGCGCTTGCCGCTGACTTCGCAGACACGTGCCATTCCTGGGTCCTCCTGACGGATGGGAAGGGGAGAGTCTAGGGCCGGTCCCTGCCCGGGTCAAGGCGCGGGGCCCCCGGCCCCCCTTCCCTTGACGCCCCCCCGGCCGGGCCGGAGAATGGGCACTCCGGAGGAACGTTGCGGGAGAGACCCGGCCGGACCCCCGGCCAGGCACCGAAGGGGCAAGCGGGCAGCGGCCCGCGAAACTCTCAGGTTCCAGGGACCGCGACCGGACGGACTCCTGGATGCCCTCCCGGGCAGACAGGAGGCGGCACGAAGGCCTTGCCCGTCCCATGGACCCCGCCACCGAGCCCCTCCTCCACACTCCCCTCCGGGAGGCCCACGCGGCCGCCGGGGCCCGCCTGGTGCCCTTCGCCGGCTGGGAGATGCCCCTGGACTACGGCTCCATCCTGGAGGAGTCCCGGGCCGTCCGGCGCAGCGCCGGCCTCTTCGACGTCTCCCACATGGGCCGGGCCCGGGTCCGGGGGCCCCGGGTCGCCGAGGAACTGGACCACGCCCTGGGGGCCGCCATGGCCGACGTCCCCACGGGCACGGCCCGCTACAGCCTGCTCCTGGACGAGGAAGGGCGCATCCTGGACGACCTCATCGCCTACCGGACCGGACCGGGGGAGTTCCTCCTGGTGGTCAACGCAGCCAACCGGGAGCGGGACCTTGCGGTCCTCCAGGAACGCCTCGTCACCAGCTCCCTCGAGGACCTGACCCGGGACGGCGGCGGCATCCTCGCCCTCCAGGGACCCGAGAGCCGCCGCTTCCTGGCCGAGCTGGCCGGTGGCACCCGCGGCTGCTGCCGGAGCTTCCTCGACCTGGCTCACCTCGAGCTTCCCGATCTCGGACCGATGCTGGTGGCCCGCACCGGCTACACCGGGGAGCACGGCTACGAGCTGTTCCCCGACGGCCGGCAGATCCTGCCCGTCTGGGAGCGGCTCCTGGCCGCCGGCGTGCCGCCCGTGGGCCTGGGTGCCCGGGACGTCCTGCGCCTCGAGGCAGGGCTGCCCCTCTACGGCCACGAAATCCACGAAGGCGTGCACCCCTTCGAGGCGGGCCTGCGCTTCGGCGTCCGGGGCTGGCGTCACCGGGACTTCGTCGGCGCCGAGGCCCTGCGCGCCGCCGGCGAGCCGCTCCGGGAGCTCATCGGGCTCGTGGCCGAGAAGCGGGTGCCCCGCCCTGGCTACCCGGTCCTCGCCGGGGAGCGCCGGGTCGGCGAGATCTGCTCCGGCGCCTGGAGCGCCAACCTGGACCACCCCATCGCCACGGCCCTGGTGGAGAAGGGCATGGACGGTCCCCTGGCCGTGGACCTCCGGGGCCGGCGCCTCCCGGTGCGCCGGGTCCCCCTGCCCTTCATCCCCCATCGTTCCCGCGACCCGATCGCCTGACCCGAAGCGTCCACCCCAGCACAACCATGCGACCCGACGACCGCCGCTACACCGAGAGCCACGAGTGGGCCCAGGCCCAGGGCGACCTGGTCACCGTGGGCATCACCGACTTCGCCATCGAGCAGCTCGGCGAGCTGGTCTTCCTGGAGCTGCCGGAGCCGGGGCGCCAGCTCGAGAAGGGCGACGCCCTGGGCGAGGTGGAGTCGGTGAAGGCCGTCTCCGACATCTACACGCCGGTGGCGGGGGAGGTGGTGGAGGTCAACCAGGACCTGCCGGACAACCTGGAGACCCTCCAGGAGGATCCCTTCGGCCGGGGCTGGCTGGCCCGGATCCGGGTGGCCGAGCCCGAGGCCGCCCTGGCCGGTCTCCTGGACGCCGCCGCCTACGAGCAGTCGGTCGCCGCCGCCGAGTAGCCCTCCGCCATGCCCTACATCCAGAACACTCCCGAGGATCGGGAGGCGATGCTCGCCGCCATCGGCGCCGGCTCCGTGGAGGAGCTCTTCGCCGCCATCCCGGAGTCCCTGCGCCTCCGGGAGCCCCTGCCCCTGGATCCCGGGCTCTCCGAGGCGGAGCTGGTGGCTCTCCTCCGGGAGAAGGCCTCCTGGAACCGTGCCGCTGCCGGCCGTCCCTGTTTCCTGGGAGGCGGCGTCTACGACCACGGCTGGCCGGCGGTGGTGGACCACCTCTCCGGCCGGAGCGAGTTCCTCACCGCCTACACCCCCTACCAGCCCGAGGCCGCCCAGGGCACGCTCCAGTGGACCTTCGAGTTCCAGAGCATGATCGCCGCCCTGTGCGGCCTGGAGGTGGCCAACGCCTCCATGTACGACGGTGCCTCGGCCTGCGCCGAGGCCGCCCTCCTGGCGGTGGCCGCCACCCGGCGGCGCAAGGTCGTGGTATCCCGGGGCCTGCACCCCGACAGCCGGGCGACCCTGGCCACCTGGCTCCGCCACCAGGCGGTGGAGATCGTCGAGGCTCCCCTCGAGGACGGACGCACCGCCTGGCAGGGCCTGGTCGACGGCGAGACCGCCGCCGTGCTGGTCCAGCAGCCCAACTTCCTGGGTCTGGTGGAGGACCTGGACGCCCCCCGGGAGGCCGCCCGGGAGGCCGGCGCCCTGGCGGTGGCCTCGGTCTACCCGGTGGCCATGGGCCTGCTCCGGAGCCCCGGGGCGGCCGGCTATGACATCGCCGTGGGCGACGGCCAGTCCCTGGGCCTGCCCATGGCCTGGGGCGGGCCCTCCTTCGGCTTCCTCGCCACCCGCCAGGACTTCGTCCGGCGCCTGCCCGGCCGGCTGGTGGGCGAGACGGTGGACCGCCAGGGGCGCCGGGCCTTCACCCTCACCTTCCAGACCCGGGAGCAGCACATCCGCCGGGAGAAGGCCACCTCGAACATCTGCACCAACAACGCCCTGATGGCCCTCCGGGCCTGCATCCACATGGCTGCCCTCGGGCCCCAGGGTCTCCGGGAGGTGGCCGCCCTGTGCCGGCAACGGGCCCTGGAGCTCCGGGACGCCCTCACCACCCACCCGGCCTTCGCCGAGGCCTTCCCGGGCCAGCCCTTCTTCCACGAGCTGCCCTTCCGCATCGCCGACGGCGCCCCGGCCGCGGCGCACTTCCGGGCGGCCCTGGCCAAGGCCGGCATCGCCGGCGTCCTGCCCCTGGAGCGCTGGTACCCCGAGTACGCCGACTGCTTCACCCTGGCCTGCACCGAGCGCATCCGGCCGGAGGACATCCGCCGGCTGGTGACCGTGGCCGAGGGCACCTTCCGCCCGGAGATGGTCCTGTGATGGTCGGCACCGAGACCCTCCTCTTCGAGATCTCCCGGCCCGGCCGGCGCTGCACCCGTCATGCCGGCGCCGACCCAGAGGCCGCCCGGGCCGGCCTGCCGGCCGGCGAGCTCGCCGACGCGCCCCCCCCCTTGCCGGAGGTGGGCGAGCTGGACCTGGTCCGGCACTTCACCCGCCTCTCCCAGCAGAACCTGGCGGTCAGCACCACCTTCTACCCCCTGGGCTCCTGCACCATGAAGTACAACCCGGTGGTGCACGAGGAGATCGCCACCTGGCCGGAGTTCACCGGCCTGCACCCCTGGCAGGACGAGGGCGAGGTCCAGGGGACCCTGGGCCTCCTCCACGAGCTCCAGGAGATCCTGGCCGCCTGCACCGGCCTGCCCGCCGTGTCCCTGCACCCGGCCGCCGGCGCCCAGGGGGAGATGACGGCCCTGATGGTGCTGCGGGCCTGGCTGGACGAACGCGGGGAGGGCGAGCGACGCACCATCCTCATCCCGGACAGCGCCCACGGCACCAACCCGGCCTCCTGCACCCTGGCGGGCTTCCGGGCGGTGACGGTGCGCTCCTCGGAACGGGGCCTGTTGAGCGTCGACGACCTCCGGGACCACCTCGGGGCCGACACAGCCGGCCTGATGATCACCAACCCGAACACCCTCGGCCTCTTCGAGGAGCGGATTGCCGAGATCTGCGCCGCGGTCCACGAGGCCGGCGGCCGCGTCTACATGGACGGGGCGAACTTCAACGCCCTGGTGGGAGTGGTCCGCCCCGGGGATTTCGGGGTGGACATGATGCACCTCAATCTGCACAAGACCTTCTCCACCCCCCATGGCGGCGGCGGCCCCGGGGCCGGCCCCATCTGCGTGGCCGAGGACCTGGCCCGCTACCTGCCGGTGCCCCGGGTGGTGGCCCAGGAGGACGGCTACCACCTGGAGGAGGCCGGCGAGGCCGCCATCGGCCGGGTCCGGGCCTACCACGGCAACTTCCTGGTCCTGCTCCGGGCCTACGCCTACGTCAAGCGCCTCGGAGCCGGGGGCCTGCGCCGGGTCGCGGAGAACGCGGTGCTCAACGCCAACTACCTCCGGGTGCGCCTCCGGGAGCACTGGCGGGTGCCCTTCGACCGGACCTGCATGCACGAGTTCGTGGCCCGGCCCACCCGGGCGATGCGGGAGCAGGGGGTGCGCACCCTGGACGTGGCCAAGCGCCTGATCGAGCTCGGTTTCCACCCCCCCACCGTGTACTTCCCCCTGGTGGTGCC
>CAYMFV010000229.1:0-5154 GCA_964389745.1 uncultured Planctomycetales bacterium
AGGCGCGCCCAGGCCTTGCGATAGCCCTCCCCGCGGATCCCGTACTCCCGCTCCAGCTTGCCCTGCAGCTCTCGGATCCGCGCCGCCAGCGCGTCGTCGGACAGCTCCGGTTGCGGCCCCGGACGACGCCGGACACGTCCCTCTCTGGCAGCGCCTCGATGGCGGTACACCGTCGAGCGGGGTACCTTCCACACCCGGCAGACACGCGCGACTCCGTACGCACGCTGGGTGGAGGTCGAGACCGTCGCGCTCATCTCCTCGACCTCCGCCATGGAAAAGGGCGGTCCGCCCCCAGCCGCTCGATCTTCTCCTCGAGGAGCTCGTTCGCCATCGTGATCTCCCCGATCTTGGCCTGCAGCTTCCGCTTCTCCTCCTGCCACGCCTCGTACTCGGGATCTCCGGCGCGGGAGCGGAGCAGCTGCTCCGCACCCGACAGCACCTGGTCCCGCCACTGCGCGATCCGGGAGGCCGGCTGGCCCGTCTCCCGGGCCAGGGCATCCAGGCTCTCCCCGCGCATGTGTCGCAGGACGATCTCCAGCTTGCGGCGGGCCGACCAGCGCCGGGGACGCTGCTCCGGGGCCCCTGCGGTCGCCCTCCGGGCTCCCTTCGGGGCCCCGGAAGCGGACGTCCGCGCCTTGCCTTGGGATGACTTCTTCGTGCTCATCAACCACAGATTCTACGGGGATGCCCTCCCCAACGGGGTGTCCCACGCAACTGGGGGGCGCACCACTCACAATCTGCGACCCCTGGCGAATCCTGTCGGATCGGCCGTCCCGGCGCTCTCTTGTGACTAGGGTGCTCACCCAATACTCCAGCAAGAGAGGCAAGATGATGAGCGCAAGACCCATTTGGATGATCATGCTGGCCACAGCAGCCTTCGCCACGCCGGTGGTCAGAGGACAGTGCAACAGCGACGACTTCAATCTGCCGGATGGGTCACCGCCGGACCCTGGCATGTGGTTGACTGACCAGGATTGCGACATGGGCAATGTCGTCATCGATACCCAGGGGGGCAAGCTCCACCAGTACGGCGTGTATGCCACGCAGTGCACAAGCAGTGGCGGTCCTGGGCTTGGCGTCTACTCTGTCACGGCTTTTGACTGCTTCGATGTCCAGATCGTATACCAGGGGAGTACAGGTCCAGGATACGGCTACTGGAGCTTCGGAGTCCTCTGCGCCGCTGACGTTCCGTGGGGGTCCAACACTACCAGTGCTGGATTCACCGGGTTCAGTGGTGGCCCGCCCGGGGTAGTTGCCTCCATGAATGCAGCGGGACATGGATCCCTGGGGAATACACCACCCGTCAATCCAGGGGACACTCTACGAATCACCGGGGTTCCAGGCGGCGCTCTTGAGTTCTACATCAATGGGGCGCTTCTCAATTCACTGTCCACGTGGAATCCACCGTGCAGCACGTTTGCAGCTGTCGTCTACTCCAGACCCGGCGGAACCGTTGGAGAGGATCGTCACACGTACTGGGATGACTTCTCCCTTTGCTTCCCCTGCAGCGGTCTGGTTCTTTCTGCACCAATTCCCGGGGTTTCATGCACCCTGAATCGGATGGATGCGACTGGTGCGACGCCCAGTGCAACTGTGTACCTGACTTACGGCCTCCAGGGTGGAGTGACCCCAGTGCCCGGATGCACAGGTCTCACCATTGACATCCTCCAACCCATGGTTGCAGGAAGTGTTCTTGCTGATTCCAGTGGTACAGCCTTGTTCCTCGGCTATGTTCCCTGCGGAGCAGCCGGGAGGACAATCCTCTTCCAGGCGGTAGAACTCCAGAGCTGCCGCCGTAGCAACCTCATCAGCCATTTGTTTCAGTAGCGCGTCGACACAAGTACAAGTCCCTGACGAGCGCTCCGCCTGCTACGGCGGGGCGCTGGCTTTCCAGTACAGGCGCTACGACTGAGAACCTGCATCACAAGTCGCCCCCCTTGCGGAGTGATGTCCCGCGAGGGTAGATCAGGACATGGGGATGCGCTTTCTACTACACGAGTCCGACCAATCGGAGATCTCCCCGCCGTCGCCGCGGGACTGGCTACCGGAGAACCACCTGGCCTGGTTCACCTCGGACACGGCGGACGCTCTGGACCTGAGGGCATTCTGCCGGCGGGTGAGGTATAACCGAAAGGTGTGGATGGCGGGCTTGAAAAGAGAGCGGCGCATCCTTGATGCTGGAGACTTCAACGACCGCAGCGACCCTCGGAGAGGGCAAGGACACGCCACGAGATGGTGCATAGAGACGCGACTTCTCCCCATGCAACCCTGGAGCCCCGAGACGTGCTGATGGAGGTGCTCCGGGAGTGTGCCGGCGGGATGCTGGCCGGGGACGCCACCCAGTGCTCGCCCGTCGGCATCTCCCCGGGCGCCGGGAGGAGCCAGGCGCCGGTACCCTCCGGAAAGCCCTCCAGGGTCACGAGACGGCAGGGGAGCTCGAGGGGAGAGCCGCCCCCGGCGAGGGCCTCCACCGGCCGGGTCCAGGTACAGGCGGCCCGCAGGTCCTCGCCGGCCTCCGGGAACTCCGCCGGGACCTCCAGCCACAGCCGCGGGCGCGCCGCTGGGCCCTGGACCCGGCCCGCCTGGAGGTCGACGGCCAGAGCTCCGGCCAGCCGACCAGGAAGGCGTCCCAGACGGCGAGCTGAAGCGCCGCCTCGGCCTCCCGGGGCGCCTCCCCGCCGCCCGGCACCAGCCGCACCAGGACCCGGCAGGCCCGCCGGTCCTCGTCGAATTCCTCGCCGGGGAGGACCACCTGCTCGGCCTGGGGCTCGTCGCCAAGCGGAGCCCATCATCCCAGGGAGACCCGGTACTCCCGGAACCGCATTCCCAGCTCTCAGGCCGCCGGACGCAGGTGCGGACGGCTCCGCATTCCCCGTCAGGACCTGGCCGAGCGGCCAGGCACCGTTACCCGCAGCCAGCATACCAGCCGCAGGGTTCCTTCCCGGTGGCCTCACCCCGACATCGCCGCCAGCTCCGCGGGCAGGCGCTCCCCCGCCACCTCCACCAGGCGGCGGACGACCTCGCCGAGGATGGCGTCGGGGGTGGAGGCGCCAGCGGTGAAGCCCACCCGGACCGGGCCGGTGGCCGGCAGCCAGTCCCTGGCCTCCAGGATCCGGCCGCTGTGCCGGTCCCGGTGCTCGATGCGGTCGGGGGCCAGGCAGCCGGCGTGGTTGATGTGGTAGGCCGGCACGCCCCGGGCGTCGGCCACCCGGGCCAGGTTGCGGGTGTTCGAGGAGTCGTAGCCGCCCACCACCAGGACCAGGTCCAGGCCCTCCTCCACCATGGCCTGGGCCGCGTCCTGGTTCTCCTGGGTCGCGGCGCAGATGGTGTCGAAGTCCCGGAAGTGCTCGGCCAGGGCCGCCTCGCCGTGGCGGCGCACCAGGACCTCCCGGAGCCGGGCGGCGATGGCCCGGGACTCGCTCGCCAGCATCGTCGTCTGGTTGATGAGGCCGATGCGCTCCAGGTGTCGCTCCGGGTCGAAGCCCGGCGACAGGGCCCCGGGGTGGAGCCGGCCGGGCAGCTCCGCCAGCGGCATCCCCCCCCCCAGGCACCGGGCCAGGAGCTCGGCCTCCCGGAGGTCGTGGACCACCAGGTAGTGGCCGCCATGGTGGCAGACCAGGGAGCAGGTCGCCCGGGTCTCGTCGTGGCCGACGGTGCCGTGGATGACCGTGGTGAAGCCCTCCCGGATGTAGCGCAGGGTGCGCTTGTGGGGCTTGATCACCCAGGGGCAGGTCGTGTCCACCACCTCGACCCCCCGGGCGGCCAGGAACTCCATCTCCTCGACCTCGGCGGAGAAGGCCGGCACCACCACCACGTCCTCGGGTCCCAGGGACCCCAGGGCCCCCGGCACCGCCTGGGGCCCCTTCAGGAAGCCGATGCCCCGGGCCTGCATGTCGGCGTTCACCTTGGGGTTGTGGATGATCGAGTCGAGGAGCCACATGCGCCGGCCAGGGAAGCGGCGGCAGGCCTCCTCGACCATGGCCAGGGCCCGGTCCACCCCCCAGCAGAAGCCGAAGCGCTGGGGCAGGCGCAGGCTCAGGCGCCCCACGTCCAGGCGCCCGGCGGCGCGGAGGCAGTCCACGAGCTCGCAGCGGTAGCTCTGGCGACGATCGCCGGCGGGGAAGGTCTCGTTCACGTCCATGGCAGTGCCAGGGCAGGCCGGCCCTGGCGGAGGGCTCCCACCAGATAGGTCGAACCGGTGACCAGGACCACCTCCGGGCCCTCGGGCAGCGCCGGCCGGTCCAGGGGGACGGCGCCAAAGAGGGGCGCCAGGGTGATCGGGTTCGCCGACAGGGGGTGGTCGCCGGCCGGGGCCGTCCACCAGCGCTCCCCCGGCGGGATCGGGGCCACGGCCCGGGCCACGGCCCCGGCGTCCTTGTCCCGGCGCAGGGCCAGGACCACGCCCCGCTGGCTCCGGGGCCAGTGCCGGCGGAAGGCCGCCACCGTGGCCCCCACCGAGCCCGGGGTGTGGGCGATGTCCAGGACCACGGTCCGGCCGGCCGGGTCCTCCCGGAGCTCCCAGCGGCCGGGGATGCGCAGCTCCGCCGGGGGCAGGGCGTCCAGGGCCCGGGCCGCCGCCACCCAGGACCGGGCCGGGGGCCCGTCCGCCGGCGGCGCCGCTGCCAGGTCCTGGAGGATGGCCCGGGCCAGGGCCAGGTTGCGCTGCATGGCCGGCTGGGGCTGGGGCAGGTCCGGCCGCCCTGGGGCCCCGGCCGGCAGGCTCCGGAGGGGCTCCCCGAGCTCCAGGGCCCGGGCCTCCAGGACCGGCGCCGCCTCGTGCCCCGGCGGCAGCCCGCTCCAGAGCCGGACGCCGGCCTTGAAGATGCCCGCCTTCTCCCGGGCCACGGCCGCCAGGTCCGGGCCCAGGACCTCCAGGTGCTCCGCCTCGATGCCGGTCACCACTGCCACCCAGGGTTCCAGGACGTTGGTGCTGTCCAGGCGGCCGCCGAGCCCCACCTCCACCACCCAGGCGTCGCAGCCGGCCTCCCGGAAGACCAGGAAGGCGCAGGCGGTCATCAGGTCGAAGAAGGTCTCGCCCCCCCGGGAGGCACCGAGGACCGCCTCCAGGGCCCGGGCCAGGACCGCGTCGGCGGCCGGGGCCCCGTCCACCTGGCCCCGCTCCTGCCAGCTCTCGAGGTGGGGCGAGACGTAGAG
>CAYMFV010000230.1:0-5153 GCA_964389745.1 uncultured Planctomycetales bacterium
GAAGGGTGGGGGACATGGGGGGCGACGGGACGAGGGCTCCCCGGGGGAGCCGGGTGGGACGCCGGGACCGGCGCTGCCGACCCTACGGAGGGTAGGCGAGCCAGTTGGTACAAGTCACCCCGGCGTCCCTTTTCCGGCCGGTCGCCGCTGCCTTCCGCCCTAGGGCAGTTCCAGGCTCATGGGGTCGGTAATGGCCCCGGGCTTCGCGATGGAGGTGGTCCAGCCCACGGCCACCGCCCACACCGGCCCGGGCAGGCCCTCGAGGATGGGCAGCACGTCCAGGACGTCGCCGGTGCCGTCGGCATGGATCCGACCGGTGTTGGCGCCGAGGACCGGGACCCGGCTCCAGGCGAGCCAGGGATCCGGGGCGAGGCCCACGTTGCGGCCGTCCGGCAGCAGGGTGTCCCCCGGGGAGGCGGACAGCAGGATCGTGAAGTAGCCGCCCCGCTCGGGCTCCGGCCAGTTGGCCACCGAGATCCCGTCCAGGGTCTGGCCCGTGCCCGACGTGCCCGTGGCCGCGTTGCGCAGCCAGGCGCCGCCGGGGACCAGTGTCTGGGGCCGGAAGCCGCCGGCCTGCAGGCTGCCCGGCGCCGGGTCGTCCGCGGCCCAGAAGGCGAGGAAGTTGTGGTAGATCCGGTTCCAGGCCGCGCCCGTGGCCCGGACACCGGTCGGGGCGACGGCCACCGGGTCGAGCCAGGTGGCGCCGGCGTCCAGGCTCATCTGCGCCCGGAGGGCGGCGTTGCCCCCCCCCTCGAGCCAGAAGACACCGGCGATGGTGGAGGGCGCCAGCAGATCCACGGCGCTGGCGCCGCCACTGGAGAGGCCCAGGTCCGCTTCCCATGTGCTGCCCTGGTCCGGACTCCGGGTCAGCCAGGCCTCGGTGCGCCCGCTGCGATCGTCCCGCCAGGCGGCGAGGATGACGCCGCCGGAGGCCAGGGCCAGGTGGACGTCCTGCAGGCTGCCGATCGAGGCGAGGGGGTCGCTGGCGGTCCGCTCGCCCTGCCAGGTGGTGCCGGCATCGGTGGAGACATTCACCCGCAGCTCGCCGGTGCCCGTGCCCAGGTTGTGGACCGGCCAGGCCACCGCCACCAGCTTGTCCTGGACGCCGACCGCCACCTCGCTGCCCACCGCCAGGAGGGAGGAGGTGTCACTCAGGGGCCGGTCGCTGGCGAGGAAGGTGCCCGTGACCGGGTCGAAGACATCGAGCCAGACGTCATCGTTGGCGTCGCTGGTGTCGTAGTCGTCCACCCGGGCGATCCAGCACAGGCCGTCCTGGATGGCGCCGGCCAGGGCGTCCAGGTCTCCGAAGCCGTTGTGGGTGCCGAGGGGGATGGCCGTCGGCTGGAAACTGGCCCCGCCGTCGGTGGACCAGTTCAGCCAGGCCTCGTCCAGGCCCGTCTCCTGGTTCTGGACCGCCAGGAGGAAGACCACGAGGTCGTCGGCGGGATCCTGCCGCCGGCGGGGATCCACCAGCATGCGGACCGCCAGGACGTTGTTGCCGCCCCCCGGCAGCCCCTTGTCCACCCGCAGGTCGGCGGGCTGGAAGGTGCGGCCGCCATCCCGGGAGACGTTGCAGTAGAGCTCGTCGGTGCCGGGGTGCAGCCGCTGGTCCAGCCACCAGACGTAGATCGCGTCCCCGACCACCGCCACGGCCCCGGGGCCGACCTGCCGGAAGGCCTGGCTGCTGGCGTCGTCCACCCGGACCGGGGCCTCCCAGGAGAGCCCGCGGCCATCCCCCGCGACCAGGTGCACGCCCCCGTCCACGGCGTCCACGTAGACCACGGCCGTGAGGTCACCCTGGGTGGCCGCCACCGGACCCGAGGAGAGCTGGTCTGGCTGGGCCACCAGGACAGGATCCCGCACGTTCTGGGCCGCCACCGGGGCCGCCAGGATGCTGAACAGAAGCAGGAATCTGGCATTCATGGTTCTCCCTCCTTGCGCTGGCGCGCTGGGCCTTCCGCGAATCGAAACCAGAGGGGGTAAGGAAAACCGAGAGAAGCCGGGGCAGGCCCTCCCCCACCATCTCCTCTACGTGCTAGCGGGCCTGGTGTCAGTGGTAACTGCCCGCCGCCGCTAGCATCGGGCCGCCATGGCCGAAGCCACCCACGTCCTGGCCCTTGACCAGGGCACGACCAGCACCCGGGCCATCCTCTTCGACCGGGCGGGGCGCCCCGCCGGCCGGGCCCAGGTGGAGCTGCCCCAGCACTTCCCCGGCGAGGGCCGGGTCGAGCACGACCCCGAGGACATCTGGCAGGCCACCGTCGCCGTCCTCCGGGGGGCCCTGGCCGACGCCAAGGTGCCGGCGGAGCGGGTGGCCGCTCTGGGCATCACCAACCAGCGGGAGACCACCGTCCTCTGGGAGCGGGACGGGGGCCGCCCGGTCCACCGGGCCCTGGTCTGGCAGGACCGGCGCACCGCCGACTGGTGCGCCCGGATGCGCCGGGAGCTGGACGAGGCCGACCTGCACCGGCGCACCGGCCTCCTCCTGGACCCCTACTTCTCGGCCAGCAAGCTGTTCTGGCTCCTGGAGGAGATCCCGGGCGCCCGCCGGGCGGCCACCGCCGGCCGCCTGGCCTTCGGGACCGTGGACAGCTTCCTCCTCTGGCGCCTCACCGGTGGCCGCCGCCACGCCACCGACGCCAGCAACGCCTCCCGGACGCTGCTCTTCGACATCCGCCGCCAGGAGTGGGACGGGGAGCTCCTGGAGCGCTTCGGCATCCCGGCGGCGGTCCTGCCCGAGGTCCTGGACTCGACCGCCGACTTCGGGACCACGGATCCCGGGATCCTGGGCGTGCCCGTGCCCGTGACCGGCATCGCAGGCGACCAGCAGGCGGCCACCTTCGGCCAGGCCTGCTTCACCCCGGGGGCCATGAAGAGCACCTACGGGACCGGCTGCTTCGCCGTGGTCAACACAGGCGAACGCTGCCTCGAGTCCCGGCACCGCCTCCTGGCCACGGTGGCCTGGCGGCTCGAGGGTCGGCCCACCTACGCCCTGGAGGGGAGCATCTTCGCCGCCGGCAGCACGGTCCAGTGGCTCCGGGACGGGCTCGGCATCCTCTCCGACGCCGCCGCCAGCGAGACCCTGGCCCGGCAGGCCGACCCGGAGCAGCAGGTGGTCCTGGTCCCGGCCTTCACCGGCCTCGGCGCTCCCCACTGGGATCCCCACGCCCGGGGGGCGGTCCTGGGCCTCACCCGGGCCAGCGGCCCGGCGGAGCTGGCCCGGGCCGCCCTGGAGGCGGTCGGCCACCAGACCCGGGAGCTCCTCGACGCCATGGCCGGGGACGGCGCCGCCAGGCCGCCGGCGCTCCGGGTGGACGGGGGCCTCACCGCCAACGCCTGGGCCATGCAGTACCTGGCCGACGTCCTGGACCTGCCGGTGGAGCGGCCCCGGGTCCCGGAGACCACCGCCCTGGGCGCCGCCTTCCTGGCCGGCCTCCGGGTCGGCTTCTGGCGCTCCCTGGAGGAGATCGCCGGCCTTTGGCGGGCCGACGCCCGCTTCGAGCCGGCCATGGACGCCGCCGAGCGGGCCTGGCGTCATGGCCGCTGGCTCCGGGCGGTGGCGGCGGTGCGCACCCTGGCGGCGGCGGATCAGGGTTGAAAGGGATCCAGCTCCGGTCCCGGCTCCTCCCCGAACCACGCGGCCACCGCCTGCCGCCCGGCGGCGTCCAGGACCAGCCCGGCCTTGCTCCGGCGCCAGAGGACGTCCTCGGCACTGCCTGCCCACTCCCGGTCCCCGAACCAGACCACCTCCCGCTCGTAGAGGTCGGCGCCGAAGTGCCGGCCGAGGTCGGCGGGCTCCCGGGCCTCGCCCAGGACGGCAAAGGCCCGGCTGCCGTGGCGCCGGGCCAGGGCCCGCAGCAGGGGGGGGGGAAGACCCGGGTAGGCGCCGGCCAGCTCGGCCACCAGGGCGTCCACGTCCCCGTCCGGGAGATTGCCCCCCGGGAGGATGGCGGTGGCCGTCCACGCCCGCCCGCAACCGGAGAGGAAGGGGCGGAGGCGTTCCATGGCCTTCTCCGCCAGGGAGCGACAGGTGGTGAGCTTGCCCCCGTACACCGACAGGAGGGGGGCACGGCCAGCCTCCGTCTCGAGGACCAGGCGGTACTCCCGGGTCACCTTGCTCGGGTCCTGGCGGCCGTCGTCCACCAGGGGGCGGATGCCGGCGAAGGTCCAGACCACCTCCTCCCGCCGTGGGATCCGGGCCAGCCAGCGGCCGGCGGTCTCCAGGAGGTAGTCCACCTCCTCGGGTGTGGGCCGGGCGGGCCCGGGGGGCCCCTCCAGGGGCCGGTCGGTGGTGCCGATCAGGTGGTAGACCTCGAGCCAGGGGATGACGAAGACCACCCGGCCGTCCGGATTCTGCAGGAGGAAGGCGTGGCGGCCCGGGTGCAGGCGCGGCACGACCAGGTGGCTGCCCTGGACCAGGCGCACGCCCAGCCGCTCCCCCCCCCCATCGGCGGGGGGGGGCAGTCCCCGGAGCAGCTCCGCTACCCATGGGCCGGCGGCGTTGACCACCGCCCGGGCCCGGACCCGCTGATCTGCCCCCCCCTCCTGCGCCTGGAGCTGCAGCTCCCACAGACCGTCGACGCGGCGACCGCCCGTGACCGCCGTCCGGACCCGGACCTCGGCGCCCCGTTCGGCGGCATCCACTGCCAGGAGGACCACCAGCCGGGCGTCGTCCACCTGGCAGTCCGAGTAGGCGAAGCCCCGGCGCAGCCCTGGCCGGAGCCCCCGCCCCAGGGGGTCCCGGGTGAGATCCACCGAGCGGGCCCCCGGCAGCACGGTGCGGCCGGCGAAGCGGTCGTAGAGGAAGAGGCCGAGGCGGAGCATCCAGCGGGGCCGGAGCCCCCGGACGTGGGGCAGGACGAAGCGCAGGGGCTCGACCAGGTGCGGCGCCGCCCGGAGCAGCCGCTCCCGCTCGGCCAGGGCCTCCCGGACCAGGCGGAACTCGAAGCGCTCCAGGTAGCGGAGGCCGCCGTGGGCCAGCTTGCTGCTCGCCGAGGAGGTGGCCCCGGCCAGGTCCTCCCGCTCGCAGAGGAGCACCCGCAGGCCCCGGCCGGCGGCGTCCCGGGCGATGGCGGCGCCGTTGACGCCGCCCCCGACGACAAGGAGGTCGAAGGGCTCCTCGGGACGAGACGCGGCGCTCACGGGCGGCCGGC
>CAYMFV010000231.1:0-5110 GCA_964389745.1 uncultured Planctomycetales bacterium
TCCCGGCGCCGAGCCCCCCTTCCCGGACCGCCTGGCCCTCCTGGGCGAGGGCCTGGACCTGGTCCTGGTGGAGTCCTACCGCTCCGCGGGCCTGCCGGTGCTCCAGGTCCTGCGCCGGGGCTGGAGCGAGGAGGTGGAGGAGTTCCCGGACGGCAGCCGCCTCCAAGCGGTGGTGGCCGACTTCGAGCCCCCGGGGCTGCAGGTGCCCCTGTTGCCCCTGGGCCAGCCGGCGGCGGTGGCGGACTTCCTGCGCCGGCGTCTCATGGGGGGCCGGGAAGAGCTCCTGACCCGGCGCCCCCCTGGGGCGTAGACTGAAGCTGCCGCCATGCTCCGCCGCGTCCTTCTCCTCGGGCTGGTCGTGCTCCTGGTCCTCTCCCTGGGGCACGCCCTGGGACACGTGCCGGGGGCGGCCTGCGGCCTGTGTCTCGTCTGGGCCGGGGGCCTGCTCCTCGCGGCGGGACCTCGGGTGGCGGGCATCCTGGGACCGGCGCGCGTCTGCTGGCTCGAGCTCGTCTCCTGGCACCGGCCGGCGGTGGTGGTGCGTGGGATCGGTTGCCGCGCCCCCCCTCTGTCGCGAGGCTGACTCCCCTGCGAACGCACCGGGCGCCCGTGCCCGGGTGCCTTTCCTCTGTCGCGCCTCGTGTCCCATGCATCGCCAGCACCGCCACTGCCTCGCACCCGCCGTCCTTCTGCCGCTCCTCGTCTGCCCCCTGTCGGCCCAGGACCTCCCGGAGGGCCAGGACCAGGGCCAGGGTCTCCAGGAGGCCTTCCAGGACCCCTCCCGGATGCCCGGCTTCCTGGGGGGCAGTCGCAGCGGCTTCCTGACCCGCTTCGACACCGCCTGGAACCCGGCCATCGGCGTCGCCCTGGACTCCGTGGCCGAGTTCAGCGATAGCCGGGTGACGCCCGAGCGCTGGAACCGGGCCCGGGTCCGGGCCCTGGAGCTGAACCTGGCCAGCCGCATCGACCCCTTGGGCTGGGCCTACGTCACGATCGCCGCCGCCGACACCGGTCAGGATCGGGCGGTCGAGGTGGAGGAGGCTGCTCTCTGGATGGACCGGGCGCTGCCCGACACCCTGAGCATCCGGGCCGGGCGCTTCCTGGGCGACTTCGGGAAGTGGAACCCGCTGCACACCCACGACAAGCCCATCGTGAACGAGGACGAGGTCCGCCGGGAATACTTCGGCGGCCCTCTCTTCCTCACGGGCATCGAGGTGCACCACTGGTTCGGCATCGGTGACGTTCCGGTCCGCTGGAGCCTGGGCATGGCCTCGGAGGCCGAGGGCGACGACCACGATCCCGGGGCGGGCCGGGCTGGCGCCGAGGAGGCCGCCGGCCTGCCCTCGGGGCGCCGGGGGATCCGCAACTGGGCCGGGACCGCCAGGATCACCGCTCAGTTCGACGTGGGCACGAACGGCTACTTCCAGACCGGCTTCAGCGCCTTCCACACCCCCGCCCGGATCGAGGTGCAGGAGCTGGCCACCCCGTCCGGCCCCGTGGAGCTGCGCCAGGACCTGCGCCAGACCGTCCTCGCCGTCGACCTGACCCTGCGCCTGGTGGACGCGGCGGCCATGACCGGAGACACCCTGTCGGTGGAGCTGTGGAACGACCGCCGGCAGATCCCCGATGCCACCGGCCGGGTCCTGGGCGGCCGCCACCTCGGCCTCTGGGGGCTCTACGAGCACGCCTTCACTCCCTGGTGGGCCGCCGGGGCGACCGCCTCCTGGTTCCAGCACGCCGACGCCCCCGGGGGCGAGGCGTTCCTGGCGGGCGGTGCCGCCGGCGCCTTCCGGGCCGTCTTCCTCACCTGGAACCTGTCGGAGTTCAACCGCCTGCGCCTCCAGCTCGGCCAGGGCAACCCCGGTCCCGGCCTGGACGCGGCCTGGTCGGTGGCCCTCCAGTGGTCCATCCTCCTGGGCAGCCACGCCCATTCCCTCGACTGGTGAGCCGTCATGGTCCGCGCCGTCCTCCTCGCCCTGCTCCTGACCCTGCCCGCCCCGCCGGCCCACCGGGCGCCCGGCGACCGCCTCCGGGTGGTGGCCACCATCCCCGACCTGGCCGCCCTGGTGCGCCGCATCGGCGGCGACGCCGTGGAGGTGCAGACCCTGGTGCGCCCAGGCGAGAACCCCCACTACGTCCTGGCGAAGCACTCCCTGCTCCTGAAGGTCCAGCGGGCCGACGCCCTGGTCCTCATGGGTCTGAACTACGAGCACGCCTTCCTCCCGGCGATCCTGGAGAAGGTCCGCAACAACAAGGTCCGGCCCGGGGGCGTCGGCTACATGAACGTCGGCGAGCGGATCCAGCCCCTGGAGGTGCCCGAACGCCTGGACCGGGGCCGGGGCACCGACCTGCACCCCTTCGGGAATCCCCACTACAACCTGGACCCGGAGAACGGCCGGATCATGGCCCGGGCGGTGGCCGACCTCCTGGAGCGGGTGGATCCGGCCCGGAAGGAGGAGTACGAGGCCCGCTGGCAGGCCTGGGACGAGGAGGCCCGGCGACGCATCGCCGTCTGGGACGAGCGCATGCAGGGGCTCCGGGGGGCGAAGATCGTCGTCTACCACCGTTCCTGGTCCTACCTGGTCCGGCGCTACGGCATCCAGGTGGTGGGGGAGGTGGAGCCGAAGCCGGGCATGCCCCCCTCCGCCCGGCACCTGGCCGAGCTGGCCCGGAGGATGCGGGCCGAGGGCGTCCAGGTGGTCTTCCTCGAGCCCTGGTACGACGAGCACCGGATCGCCTCCCTCCTCCAGGCCACAGGTGCCCGGTTGGTTCGCTTGCGAACCACCTCTGGAGCCACGCCCGAGACCCGGGAGTACCTGGACTGGCTGGACCGGCTCTACGGGAGCGTGGCCGCCGCTCTGGCCCCGCCTGGGGGGGGGGAGGACCGGGAATGAACCTCCTGGCCCTGCGTCGGGCAGCCCTCGGCTACGCCGGCCGGCCGGTGCTCCAGGACGTGGACCTGGAGGTGGCCCCCGGGGACTACGTGGCCGTCCTCGGCGCCAATGGCAGCGGCAAGAGCACCCTGCTCCGGACGCTGATCGGGGTCCTGCCCCTCCTGGCCGGGCGCCTGGAACGGGCGCCGGAACTGCGCCTGGGCTGCGTGCCCCAGCAGCTCGGCCTGGACCCGTCCTTCCCGGCCTCTGCCACCGACGTGGTGGCCATGGGCCTGTACCGGGATCTTGGCTTCCTGCGCCGGATCCCCGGAGCCCGGGTTCGGGAGTCCCTGGCGGCCGTCGACCTGCTCGGGGAGGCGGAACAGCCCTTCGGCAGCCTCTCCGGCGGCCAGCGCCAGCGGGTGCTCCTGGCCCGGGCTCTGGCCGGCGGACCGACCCTGCTCCTCCTGGACGAGCCCACCGCCGGGGTCGACGCCCGGGCCAGCGCCCGGATCCTCGAGCACCTGGATGTCCTCCACGCCCGTGGACTGTCCCTGGTCCTGGTGACCCACCATCCCCTGGCCCTCCGGGGCCGCTGCAACCGGGCCTGGGTGCTGGCCGGCGGTCGAGTCCGGGAGGAGGTGCCCGAGCGAGCTCTCTCTCCCGAAGGTCTGGCGGAGGTCTTCGGCTGATGGGCGGCTGGCTCCAGGACCTGGGCCTCCTCTGGGAGCTCTACCGCCATCCCCTGGTGGCCTCCCTCTTCGCCGGCCTGGTCCTGCCCGTGGTGGGGGGGCTGCTGGTCCTGCGGCGCAACGTCTTCCTGGGGGTGGCCGTACCCCAGTTCGCCTACGCCGGCCTCACCCTGTGCCTGCTCCTCCTGCCCTTCTTCCCCGGCGCCTGGGCGGCCTTCTTGGAGCATGGCCACCCGCCGATGCTCCTCATGCTGGCCTTCGCCTGTGCCGCTGCCGGGGCTGCCCTGGTCTTCTTCGCCCGCCTCCAGGCCCGGGACGCCGCTGGGGGGGGGGAGAGCCGGCTGGCGGCGGGCTTCGCCTTCGCCTCCAGCCTGGCCCTGTTGTTCCTGGCGGCCGGGCCTCTGGGAGAGAACCAGGCTCGCTCCATCCTCCGGGGCGAGGTCCTGACCCTGGACGCCCACGGCCTGGCCATCATGCTGGCCGTGGACCTGCTGGTCCTGGCCGGCCTGCTGCACCGCCGCCGCCCCTTCCTCCTCTTCGCCTTCGACCGGGACGGAGCCGTCGCCCAGGGCTTCTCGGCGGCGGCCAACGAGCGGGCCTTCATGCTCCTCGTCGGCCTGGCCATCGGGGGGGGGGTGATCACCCTCGGCCCGATCCTGGTCTTCGGGCTGCTGTTCCTGCCGCCCCTGGCCGCCCGCCAGGTGGCCACGACCCTCCGGGGCTTCTTCCTGCACGCCGCCCTGGCCGGTGTCCTGGCGGTGCTCCTGGCCTGGCCGGTCTCCTTCGTCCTGGACCAGCCCTACGGGCCGGCGGCGGTGGTCCTGGCAGGCCTCTGGATCCTGCCCTACCGGCTGGTTGGCGCGCTGCGCCGGGCCAGGGGCAGGTAGAGGCCGAGGCGACCCAGCTCGTAGCGGAACTGGGCGTAGTGGCGGTAGTGGATGGTCCGGTCCACGGCGCCCGCCTCCCGGGCCAGGGCCAGGTAGGCCCGGACGTCGTCCACCGCCACCACCATTCGGGGGGGGGCACCCAGGGCCTCGGCGGCCAGCTCCCGACCGCGGCGCCAGAGGGAGGCGTCCCGGCCCTTGGGCTGGACGCCGGGTTGGCAGGAGGCGGCGACCCGCTCCAGGAGGTCGCCCAGGCCCAGGACCTCCCGGCAGTGGCGGAGCATCAGGGGATCGGTGTTGCTGACCACCACGACGGCCACCCGGGGAAGAGCGGCCAGGGCCCGGACCAGGGCCAGGGTGGAGCGGCGGGGGCTGAGGATGGCGCCCCAGGCGTGGGCGAAGAGGCCGAAGTCGGGGGCGGCCAGACCCAGGGGGCCCCGGACCCGCTCCCAGAACTCCTCCACGGCCAGCTCGCCCCGCTCGAAGGCCGGCCGCCGGGCGTCCATGGCGGCCCGGCCGGCGGGCGGCACCGCCCGGCCGAAGAGGGCCCGGTAGTGGAGATCGAAGAGGCCCCGGTCGAAGCGGGTGAGGACCATGCCCAGGTCGCAGAGCAGGGCCAGGGGCAGCTCCGGCCGGGGCCGGGGCAGCACTGGCTCGGGGC
>CAYMFV010000232.1:0-5102 GCA_964389745.1 uncultured Planctomycetales bacterium
GTCCGGGGGGACGGAGGCGGCCACCGGATCGGGCAGGGGGAGGCCGTCGATCCGCCGGAGGCGGTCGCCGGTGCGCAGGCCGGCCTCCCAGGCGGGGGTGCCCTCGGGAACCACCACGGCGAAGTCGGGGTCCAGGGGCTGGCCGACGCCGATCGCCGGGAAGCCCATGTCGGGGTCGAACTCGGGAACCACCTCCAGGGTGCGGGAGGCGCCGTCCGGGCCCCGAACCTCGAGGCTCATGGGCCGGCCGGCCTCGTGGAGGGCGACGGCAGTGGAGAGCTGGACGAAGCCGAGGACGTCCTCGCCGTCGGCCCGGAGGAGCCGGTCGCCGGGCCGGAGCCCCGCCCGCCACGCCGGGCCCCCGGGCTGGACGAAGCCGGTCACCGGGGCCTGGAAGGGGACACCGGCCCGGAACAGCAGGGGGATCAGGACCAGGGCGAAGAGGAAGTTGGCCAGGATGCCGGCGGCGAAGATCAGGAAGCGCCAGCGTGGCGGCTGGGCCCCGAGTTCGTCTGGCCGTGGGGGACCGCTGCCGCCCTCCTCGCCGGCCAGGCGAACGTAGGCGCCGATGGGCACCAGGGAGACCCGCCAGTCGCAGCCCTTGCGGCGCAGCCCGAAGAGACGCGGGCCGACGCCCAGGGAGAAGACCTGCACCCGGACCCCGGCCAGGCGGGCGGCCACGTAGTGGCCGAACTCGTGGACGGCCAGGAGCAGGGTGATGCCGAGGACGGTGGCCAGGAGGGAGAGGAGTGTTGCGGGCATCCGGTGTGTCTCAGCGCAGGGCGGGCAGGCGGCGCTGTGCCTCCTCCCTGGCCCAGCGGTCGGCCGCGAGAACGTCCTCGAGGGAATCCACCGGGCGGTCCGGCCAGGCCTCGAGGACGGCCCGGCAGAGGGCGGGAATGCCCGGGAAGGGCAGCTCACCCGCCAGGAAGGCGGCCACCGCCACCTCGTCGGCGGCGTTCAGGACGGCACCAGCGCCCCCCCCCCTGCGGGCGGCTTCCCAGCCGAGGCTGAGGGCCGGATAGCGGCTCGGGTCCGGCTCCTCCAGGGTGAGGGAGCGGAAGAGCCCCGGGTTGAAGCCCCGCCGGGGCGTCGGGACCCGCTCCGGCCAGTGCAGGGCGTAGTGGATGGGAAAGGCCATGTCCGGCGGCCCGAGCTGGGCCAGGATGGAGCCGTCCACGAACTCCACCATGGAGTGGATCACCGACTGGCGGTGCACCAGGACCCGGATGTCCTCCGCCGGGACGCCGAAGAGGTGGTGGGCTTCGAGGACCTCGAGGGCCTTGTTGAACATCGTGGCGGAGTCCACCGTGATGCGTGGGCCCATGGACCAGTTGGGATGGGCCAGGGCCTCGGTCGGGGTCACCCGGTCGAAGTGCTCGGGGGCGTGGTCCCGGAGGGCCCCGCCGCTGGCGGTCAGGTACAGGTGGCGCACCTCCGCCGCCGGCCGGCCGCTCAGGCACTGGTGGATCGCCGAGTGCTCCGAGTCCACCGGCAGGATGCGGGCACCTGTCGCCCGGCTCCGGGCCGTGAGCAGGGCGCCCGCCAGGACCAGGGACTCCTTGTTGGCCAGGGCCAGGGTGCGGCCGGCGGCGACCACGGCCTCGCTGAAGGGCAGGCCGGCGGCGCCGACCATGGCCTGGAGGCAGACCTCGTAGGCGCCCTCCCGGAGGAAGCCCAGGAGGTTCTCCGCCTGCTGCGGGTTGGAGGTCAGGAAGCTCTGGCACGCCCGCTCGCCGGCGATCCGGGCCAGCGTCCCGGCGTTCCGATGGGCGCTCACCGCCACCAGGCGCAGGTCCACGGCGCCCTCCAGGAGGGCCAGGGCCTGGGAGCCCACGGAGCCGGTGGCTCCGAGGATCACGAGACGGCGCACGGCTTCCGGCATCGGAAACCCCAGGATAGGCCCGGCGGGGGCTCCCTTCGAGGTGTCGGGACCGCGGCGCCTAGAATCGCCGGTGCCATGGATGCCCCCGACTCCCGGCCCGGCCTGCGCTACGCGGACGCCGGGGTGGACATCGCCGCCGCCGAGCAGGCCCTGGCCCGGGCCAGGCGGGCCATCCGCGCCACCTTCGGCCCCCGGGTCCTGGCCGACGTGGGTGCCTTCGGCGGCCTCTTCCGGGCCGACGACCTGGGGCCGGAGCCGGTCCTGGTGGCCACCACCGACGGGGTCGGGACCAAGGTCCGGATCGCCGCCGCCACCGGTCGCTACGGCGGGGTCGGCCGGGACCTGGTGCAGCACTGCATCAACGACGCCCTGGTCCAGGGCGCCGAGCCCCTCTTCTTCCTGGACTACGTGGGCACCGGCCGCCTCGACCCCTGCGTGGTGGCGGCCTTGATCGAGGGCGTGGCGGTGGCCTGCCAGGAGCACGGCACGGCCCTCCTGGGGGGGGAGACAGCCGAGATGCCCGGGGTCTATCCGCCCGGCGAGTTCGACCTGGTGGGCACCCTGGTGGGGGTGGTGCCCCGGGCCCATGTCTTGGACGGGAGCCGGGTCCGGCCGGGGGACCGGCTCCTGGGGCTGGCTTCGGCGGGCCTGCACACCAATGGCTACAGCCTGGCCCGGCGCATCGTCCGGGAGCGACTCCGCCTGGACTGGGAAGACCCCTTCCCGGAAGTCGCAGGTCGCAGCGTGGCCGATGTCCTCCTCGAACCCCACCGTTGCTACCTGGAGCTCCTGCGTCCCTGGCTGCGCCACCCGGGTCTGCACGCCCTGGCCCACATCACGGGGGGGGGCGTGCCGGGCAACCTGCCCCGGGTCCTCGGGGACCATGGTGCCCGGGTGGAGCGCGGCACGGTGCCGGAGCAGCCTGTCTTCCAGGTTCTGATGGCGGCCGGTGGTGTCGCCCGGGATGAGGCCTGGCGGGCCTTCAACATGGGCGTGGGCATGATCCTGGTCGTGGATCCGGACGCCGCCGGCGAGATCGGGGAGGGATTGCGTCGGCTCGGGGAGGACCCCTTCCCCATGGGCGAGGTCGTGGCCGGCCTCGACGGTGTGACGTGGCTGGACTGACCCTCCTCCTGGGACTCCTCGCGGGCGCGGCCTCCCAGGAGGTGGCCGCAGAGGAACCGGCGGCGCCCGCCACGATCGAGGCGGCCCGGATCGAGCGCCACCGGGCCTGGCTGGACCGGCTCCGGCAGTGGCCCCGGCCCGAGGACCCGGCCTGGCGGGCCGCCGTCTTCCACGCCCTGCGCTGGCTGGAGTTCGCCCCGGAGGAGGTGGCCCTCCCTGGCTGGGAGTCCCTGGCCGCCTCAGGCGACGACAGTGACCGGGCCAACCTGCTCCTCTACCGGAGGAGGCATGGCCTGGACCTGCCGCCGCCGGCCGCCGGCGAGGGAGTCGAGAGCATCCTGGAGCGGGCCCTCGCCCTCTGGGGTCGGGGGCGCCTGCAGACGGCGGCCGCGGCCTTCCGCGCCGCTCTGGAACGACACCCCGGAGAGCCCAGGCTCCTGGAGAACCTCCTCTGGCTGGAAGGCCGCGCCCCGGCCCCCCTCGCGGCCGACGCCTCGCCCCGGAGCCTGGCCCTGGCCGTCCTCGCCCGCCGCGGCGGGCCCTTCTAACCTGGAAGAGCGATGAGAACGCTGCCCGCATGCCTGGCCCTTCTTCTCCTGCCCGCCCTCGGCGGCACCCTCCGAGCCGCGCCCCAGGACGAGCCCGTGATGCGTTCCTCGGACGTCAAGAAGCTGGCCCGGCCGGTGTCGGACTGGCTGGAGGCCAAGGTGGCCGGAGAGACCACCAAGCAGCTCCAGGCCCGGGAGAAGATCCTGGCCACCCTGGAGAGCGTGCGCAAGTCCCTCAAGGGCCAGGATCCCCTGACCCTGGTGGCGGACTGGGAGATCATCCTCGAGACGGCCAGGGACTTTCCCCGCTCGGGCTTCCGCAAGGGCAAGGCCGTGCGCTTCGAGGAGAACCCCCGGGCGCCGTACCTGCTCTGGGTGCCGAAGCGCTACAACCCGGGCAAGGAGGCCTGGCCGCTCCTCTACCTCCTGGACGACGCCGGCGCCGACCCCGAGGAGACCCTGAAGGGGCTGCCGCCCGAGATCCTGGATCGATGGCTCGTGGTGGCCCGGGACATGCAGGGGATCGGCGAGGAGGAGTTCCTGGACCAGGGCGCCCTGCGTCTGGCCGGCCTGCCTCGGGCCGTCCAGGGCTTCCGGGTGGACCGCAATCGCATGGCCATCCTCGGCATCGGCAGCAGCGTGCCCCTGGCCGCCCGGCTGGCCGCCGTCCTGCCCCACTTCTTCGCCGCCGTGGCCCTGGTGGGGGGGGAGGTGCCGGCGGACGTGCCGGCGGACAACCTGGCCCGGGTGCAGGTGGCCAGTCATCCGGACCTGGCGGCGGCGTCCGCCTGGCTCCAGGAGCAGCCGCCCCGGGACGCCTACCCCCTGGAGCTCACCTTTTCGCCCCTCTTCGGCTGGGCGGGCCGGGCCTACTGGGTCCAGGCCACCCGTTTCGAGACTGCGGACAGCACCGCGGATGGCAAGCCGGCCCGGGTGCAGGTCCGGGTGGACCGGGAGAGCAACACCATCACCATCGAGGCCCGCTACGTGCGCCAGCTCACCCTGTACCTGAACGATCGCATCGTGGACCTGGACCGGAAGCTCACCGTCGTGCGCAACGGTGTGGCGTACGAGATCCAGCCCCGGCGGACCCTGGGAGTCCTCCTGGAGAACTTCCTCAACACCCTCGACACCAGGGCCGTGGTCACGGCCATGGTGCGCCAGCTCGACGTCCCGGACCGGGAAGAGCAGCAGTGATCCTCGCGGCTGCGGGGCTGGCGGGCTTCGCGGTCCTCACCCTGGAGGTCCTCGGCGTCCACTGGCTGGCGCCCTGGTTCGGCGCCTCCTCCCTGGTCTGGAGCAACCAGATCGGCGTGGTGCTCGCGGCCATGGCGCTGGGCGGCTGGCTCGGGGGCGCCCGGGCCCGGCGCAGCCCCGATCCCACGGGCCTGGCCGGAGCCCTCCTCGCAGGCGCCGGTCTGCTGGTGGCGGTGGCCGTCCTGCTTCTGCCGGCCTTCGCCCGCTGGCTCCTGCCCGAGGAGCTGCGCCTGGAGGAGGCGGCGCCCTTCTTCCTCGGCGGCTCCCTGGGCGCCGCCCTGCTCTTC
>CAYMFV010000233.1:0-5101 GCA_964389745.1 uncultured Planctomycetales bacterium
GCCGCCGGGACAACAGCGGTGCGTCCTCGAGCGCGATGCCTTCGCGCAGGGCCAGGCTGCGCAGGGCCCGGGCCCTGGCCCCGGGGGCCCGCCGCCGGCCGGCCGGCCGGGGGCGGCTGGCAGCCCGGGCCGGCCCGCCGCCCCCCCCCCCGCGGCGCCTACCTGCTCCGCCTCGACCTTCCCCCCCCCTGGTGGGGCCGCGCCTGGGGCCTGGGCCTGGCCGATCCCGTCCGGGCGGGTCGCCGGCCGGCCCTGCTGCCCTTCCGCCGCCGTCTCCTCCGGGGCCGGCCGCTCCTGGTCCCCTCCCGGCACGCCGCCCGCCTGGTGGAGTCCCGCTTCGACATCCCGGCGGAGGCCTGCGTCGTCGTGCCTCCCGGGCACGAGCACCTGTTCCCGGCGGCACCGCCGGCGTCCGGGCAGGTGCCGGAGACGAGGCGCCGGGTCCTCGTGGTCGCCGACCACCCTGGCCGGGGCGAGGCCATGGACCTGGTCCGCCGGGCCCTGGGCCGGACCGGGCTCGTCGCCCTGGAGATCCTGGACCCCACCGGCCGGCCGCCGGGCGAACGGCGCCGGCTCCTGGAGGAGGCCCTCGCCCTGGTGGTGGCCACCTGGGAGGACCCGTGCGGCCTGCCGGCCGTGGAAGCCCTGGCTGCCGGCTGCCCGGTCGTGAGCTGCGACCGGGGCGCCGTCCCCGAGCACTGCGGTCCGGAGGCCCTCTCCTGGGACCCGGGCGACGAGCAGGGGCTCGCCCGTCACCTCCTCCGCCTGGCCTCGGATCCCCCATGGCGCCGGGAGCTCGTGGCCCGGGGCCGCCTCCGCGCCGGGCGGCTGAGCTGGCGGCGGAGCGTCGACCTCGCGGAGCAGGCCGTCGCGCCGTGGCTTCGGGACTGATCCCGGAGCACCGGCCTGCGTTCCTCGTTTCCTGTCGCCGCGGTTCGGCGGCCGCACTCCTCCTGGTCGAGACGGCCCACCCGAGGATCGGGCGGGGCGTGCTTTTGCCTGCACATCCTGCATTCACTCTCAGCCATGGGCCTGATCTTCCCGTGCGTGATCCTGGCATTCTGCCAGCTGCTTCCTGCTCCCCGGCACTCCTCCTACGCCCCCGATCCGGTCCTCCCCGGGAGCTGGATGGAAATGGACCCACCGCTGCTCGAGGTCGGGCAGCCTGCCCCGGTCCTCCGCTTCCGCATCTGGTCCGGGCCCCAGGTCCTTCCGGCCGGATCCCGCATCACCATCTGCATGGCCGTCGTCGGGGACCTCGGGTTCGCGGACACCAGGATCTACGTCCTGCAGAGCCCGGTTGCCGTCGAGATCCGCAGAAGGAAGCTGGCAAGGAGGGACCGGCTCCTGGACCTCTGCTTCCTCGAGGACGTGCCCCCCTCCAGCTTCCTCGAGATCTCCGTCGAGCCGATCGGCACGCCCGGCAACATGCCACTCCTCCCACCAGCGGCGACGCGGCGCCTGTTCTGGGCGGCCTGGGTGCCCGGCGATGAGAGGCCACCCGGACCGGGCGAGGCCTCCTTCCTGCAGATCCCCGGGCACGGACTCGCCTTGCAGCCCGCAGTGCCACAGAGCCTGAACGCTTCCCTCCCCGTGCTCGCCGAAGTCGATGGCACCGTCCAGTTGCACCTGACCGTCGTGGACCGGTTCGGCAACCCGACAACGGGCTACTCCAGGGGCGGTGTCGTGATGCTCTCGGATGGACGACGACTGGCTTTTCCTACTGGCGACCTCGTGGAAGCCTCCTGCAGTCTGTCCGTGCCGCTTGCGGCGCCTGGCACCCTGCGGGCGGTCGCCCGGGCACCGGGTCTCCGAGCCAGCGAGTCGAATCCGCTCCTGGTCCAGAAGGCCGGCAGCTTGCGTGGCCTGCGCCTCTGGGTCGGGGACGCCCAGGTGCATACCGTGCGTTCCGACGGGAGCCTGCCCCTGGCGGAGTACGTCTGGCGCATCCGCAGGAGCGGCACCTGTGACTGGGTCGCGTTCACCGACCACGACCGCCTCCATCCCTTTCCCTGGGACGATGCAAGCTGGGAACGCCAGTTCGCACTCCTCGACCGGCTTGCCACGAAGGACCTGGCCATCCTCCCGGCATACGAGTGGACCAGGCGACCAACCTGGGTCCCGGGCCGGGATGAACCTGTGGAGGGTCACCACTGCGTCTTCACCACCGACTTCTCCACCTTGCTACCAGTCGCCGATTCCGACAATCCGGAGACCGACAGCCTCGCGGGCCTGATCCGCGAGTTCGATTCTCGTGCTTCCAGCTACCTGGTCGTGCCCCACCACCTCCCAAAGTTCTGCTGGTGGAGCCCCCCCAACGTGTCGGCTTCCGATGTCGACCGTGTCCAGTCCGTTGCCGAAGTCATCAGCCGCAGGAACGGCAACTACGAGGCCCCTGGAGTATGGATACCGCCGTGGCCCCCTGGAGGGGTCGAGAACCCCTTCCCCTGGCTCTACTGGCGGGACGGGCTCGCCGCCGGAGTGCACGCGGCAGCCCTGGGCGGCAGCGACAACCACGACGGCTTTGGCGGCATCTGGCTGCGCCCCCTTGGCTATCGCCTGGCAGCGAACAGCCTCTATTGCGACCCCGAGTGGACCTTCCGCCGGCTCCAGGCGAGCTTCACCATGGTCCTGGCACCGGATCCCCGTCCGGAGTCCATCCTGAGCGCCCTCCAGCAGCGCCGATGCTACGCCACCTCGGGGCCGCGCATCATCCTCTGGTTCGAGGTGGCGGGACACCTGTTCGGCGAGATCGCGGCCCACCCGCCGCATCAGCCCGTCCCCATCGACGCCTTCGTCGCCACCGAGGCGCCGATCCTCGCCGTCCAGATCTTCCGCGTCCGCCCTGGCGAGGTGAAGCTCGTCCACAACGAGAACGTCCGCGGCCTCGGCCTCCGGGAGCTCCGCCTCCACTTCGAGGACGAGCCCATCGGCCCCGATCCCTGGCGAGCCTGGTACTGCCGGGTGCGCCAGGAGGGCTTCCGCCTGGCGGACATGGCCCTCCCCGAGGAGCGCGCCATCTCGAGCCCGGTCTGGCTGGAGGCCGCGCCGACGTCCACAGGCCAGCGCTGACGGAGCTACCGCGCAGGGGGAGGCAGGCCTGCTTCAGTAGCCGTACCCGAGCTCCGCCAGGCGGGCCCGGGTCTCCGGGTCCTCGGTGTCGGCCACGGGCGGCGCGGCCTCGGCGTAGCGCCGGAACAGCTCCCGGGCCCGGCGGGCCCACGCGGCCAGGGCCGGGTGGCCGCTCGCCGCCAGGTCGTGCTGCTCCAGGGGATCAGCCTGGAGGTCGTAGAACTCGTCCGCCGCCTCGGTGTGGAGGATGTACTTGAAGCGCAGGTCCTGGACGGCGGCCACCTCCCCCGGCTCCCAGCCGCCGGCCTCGATGCGCCGCTGGTCGGCGGGGCGCCGCCGGGACCAGGCGTAGCCGCCGGTCACCGGGCCGGCCGGCGCCACCGGGCCGAGCCAGGCCGCCAGGGAACGGCCGGCCAGGTCGGGAACGAGCCCTTCCAGGGAGGAGCCGAGGACCTCGGCCAGGGTCGGCATGAGGTCCACGTGCCGCACCAGGCCCGGCACCTCCCGGCCGGCCCCGGTGCCGTCGGACCACCAGAACAGCAGGGGCACCCGGACCTGCTCGTTGTAGATGTGCTTGCCGTGCCCCGCGAAGCCGTGGGCGCCCAGCCCCTCCCCGTGGTCGGCGGTGACGACCCACAGCGACCGCTCCTCGACCCCGCGGCGCTCCCGGAGCAGCCGGAGGAGGCGCTCGAGCTGGCGATCCTGGCCCAGGACCCGGGCGTCGTACTCCAGGAGGTCCTCCCGGAAGCCGTGCTCGGCCGCCAGCACCGCCGGGTCCAGGCCCTGCCGCTCCTGCAGCCAGCGGCCGTGCTCCGGCCAGGCCTCCTCGTAGAGGGCGCGCACGGCCTCCAGGGCCCGCCGGTCCCGGTAGGGCGGGTGCTTCCACTCGTGGGTGTCGTAGAAATGGACCCAGAGGAAGAGGGCCTCGCCGGGGGGCTGCTGCCGGAGCCAGAGGGCGAGCCGATCCACCGTCCGGACCGCCGGGCGCACCAGGCGCCGGGTCGGCGCGTCGAAGTGGTCGAAGCCCTCGTCCAGGTTCGGCAGGAAGAAGGCGCTGGTGAAGGCGGCCGTCCGGTAGCCGGCGCGCCGGAAGACCTCGGGCAGGTGCAGGAGCCCCTCCCGGGGCCGGGAGGCGTTCCCGAGCATGCCGTGCTGGCCGGGCTGCAGGCCCGTGAGGATGGAGGCGTGGGCCGGGCCGGTGTGGCTCGAGGAGGAGACGCAGACCGGGAAGCGGATCCCCTCCCTGGCCAGGCGGTCGAGGAAGGGCGAGACGGCGAGGGGGTAGCCCCAGGCGCCCAGGTGGTCGGCCCGCTGGGTGTCCAGGGTCACCAGGACCACCAGGCGCGGCGGCGGGCCCGTGGGCGGCACCGTCGCTGCCGGCTCCTCGCGGCCGCAGGCGCAGGCGAGGAGGGCGGCGGCCAGGGCAGGCACTCGCATCCGGCTGATTCTAGGCATCGGCCGAGCCCCGCTAGCATCGGGGCATGCGCCGTCGGTTGCGCCTCCTCGTGACGGCCCTGGTCGTCCTGCCCCCCCTCCTGCGCTGGCTGCCGGTGTCGGCTTCCCCCGGGAACCTGGCGGCGCGGCTCGACCTGGGAGCGCCCTGGCGGACCTTGGAGCTGGACCGGGAGCTCGCCGCCGCGGCCGACGAGGACACCCGCCGGGCCCTGGCCCGGGGGCACGGCGATCCGGCGGTGACGGCCCTCTGGGAGCACGCCTTCCGCCTGGTCGCACAGATCCGCCGGGAGGGCCCGCCAGGGGCGGTGCTCCAGGTCCGGGGCCTGCCCCGGAACCTGGTCTGGCAGCTCGCCTACGACCTCTATCCCGCCCGGCTGGTGGGCCCCTGGCAGGAACAGGGTGGCCAGCCGGACGACGCCTTCCGGGAGGACGCCGACTGGGCCCTCACCCTGACCCGCCGCGGCCGCCTCTTCCTGCGGCGTCTCCGCTGAAGCCATGGCCCTGGCCGCCGCCCTCCTGCTGCTCCTGACCACCGGCCTGCTCCTGGACCGGGCCTGGCTCCGCCCTCCCCAGG
>CAYMFV010000234.1:0-5091 GCA_964389745.1 uncultured Planctomycetales bacterium
GCGCGGTCTCGGTAGAGTTGGCCCAGGCTCACTATCTCATAGTCCAGATTGGTAGCCAGCACGGCATATTCGGCCCAGCAGGTGGAAGTGGGAGAGGCGGGCCAGGGTGGCGGTGTCGGGGCCGGTGTCCACCTGGAGGAGGGGCGCGACCTCCTCGTAGCTGCGGAAGGGCGCCTTGCCGGCCTTGCCACCGGGCACGTGGCAGACCTGGCAGTCCAGTTCCAGGATCGGCAGGATCTCCTCCTGGAAGCGCTGGCGATGGGCGGTCGGGTCGAAGTCGGGTCTGCTCGGCTCCAGGGCCCAGGTCGTCAGCAGGGGCGCGTCGGTCTCCGGCTCCGCCAGGTTCTTGTACATCGGCCCGTTGAGCATGGCCACGAAGCGGTTGGTGTCCCGGCGGCCGTGGAAGCGGGCCCGGACGTCGTCCAGGGTCAGGCCCGGGCGGCCGTCGGCCTCGGCGTAGGAGAGCCAGAGGTTGAGACTGGCGGTGCCCCAGCCAGCCAGGAAGGCCAGGCTCACCGTGGTCAGGAAGAGGCGGGACAGGAAGGTGGCGGGGAAGGGCGGCACGACCGGAACGCAGGGGCGGGGAGGGCCGGGCTCAATAGGCCCGGCGCAGGGTCGAGGAGGGGATTCCCAGGGCGAGACGGTACTTCGTCACCGTCCGCCGGGCCACCTTGATCCCGTCCCGTTCCCGGAGGATGCGCACCACCTCCTCGTCGCTGTAGGGGTTGCTCTTGTCCTCGGCCTCGATGATCTCCCGGATGCGTTCCTGGATGGAGACCCGGGAGCGCTGCCCGCCGCTGCTGGTCCGCTGGCCGCCGGAGAAGAAGCCCTTCAGGGGCAGGATGCCCTGGGGCGTCTGGGCGTACTTGCCCCGGATGGCCCGGGAGACCGTGGAGATGTGGATGCCCAGCTCGTCGGCCACCTCCTGCATCTTCAGGGGCCGCAGGCGCTCGGGACCGTAGTCCAGGAACTCCCGCTGGCGCCGGGCCAGGGCCTCGGCGATGCGCCGGAGCGTCTGGCGGCGCTGCTCCATGGCGTCCAGGAACCAGCGGGCCCGCTCGATCTTCTTGAGGAGGAACTCGTAGAGCTTCTTGTCGGAACGGGCCTTGTCCAGGGCCTCCCGGGCGCCCTCGGTCAAGGTCAGCTCGGGCAGTCCGTCCCGGGCCAGGGTGACCACGTAGCCCTCCCCGTCGGGGGCCGGCTCGATGATCACGTCGGGGACGATGGGCAGGTTGCGGTCGGGCTCCAGGTCGGCCAGGGGCCGGCTGTCGAGGGTGCCCAGGATCTCGATGGCCTCCCGGACCTGGGCCATGGGCACCTCCATGGCCGCGGCGATGTGGGGCAGGCGGTTGGCCAGGAGGTCGTCGAAGTGCTCCTGGACCAGGCGCCTGGCCACCTCCACCTGGGGCGAGGGCGGCAGGGTTGCGAGCTGCAGGAGATAGGCCTCCCGGATGTCCCGGGCCCCCAGGGCCGGGTGGGCCACCCGGCGCAGCATCTCCAGGACCTCCTGGAGGCGTTCCACGGGCACCTCGGCCTCCTCGGCCAGGACCTGCAGGCCCTCGGCGAGGAAGCCCCGGGGGTCCAGGGAGACCAGCAGGAACTCGGCCAGGTCCAGCTCCTCGGGAGTGGCGTCGGCCACCCGCAGCTCGCCCAGGATGGAGTCGACCGAGGCGTGGTCGGGAGCCGGCAGGTTCTGGAGGGGGTCGAAGTCACCCTCCCGTTCGCTCCGGCGGGAGCGGGCTGGCCGGGGCTCGCCCTCGAACATCTGCTCCACCTCGCCGATGCTGGGCAGCTCCTCGGACTCGCCTGCCTCCTCGGCCTCGCTCCCGGCCGTGCCCTCGCCTGCCTGGGCACCGCTCTCGCCGGAAGCACCCGCCTCGCCGCCCCCGGGAGCGGCCTCGGCCTCGGTCTCCTCGGCCAGATCCAGGAAGGGGTTCTCCTCCAGCTCGGCCTCGATGCGCTCCAGGAGCTCCGGGGTGGTGAGCTGCAGGATCTGCATGGCCTGGATCATCTGCGGCGACTGGACGAGTCGCTGCTCCATCCGCAGGTTCTGCTGGTACTCCAGGCGCATGCCGCTCCAAGTGTACCCCGGCCCGGAGCCGCCGGCGGGAGCTCCGGGGGGCGGGGCTAGAATCCGGCCCGCGCCGGCCGGTCCGCCCTGGGCCGAGCCGGGCCCGATCCCCAGAGACCGCCCCCCGCGATGCCCGGCTACGTCCCCAAGGAAGTCTTCTTCACCCGCGGCTTCGGCGTCCACAGGGAGCGCCTGACCTCCTTCGAGATGGCCTTGCGCAAGGCCGGCATCGCCGCCTTCAACCTGGTGACCGTGTCCTCCATCTACCCGCCCCACTGCCGCAAGGTCTCCCGGGCGGAGGGGCTGGGCAAGCTGACGCCGGGGCAGATCGTCCACTGCGTCATGGCCCGCTCCGACACCAACGAGAAGGGGCGGATGACCTCCGCCGGCGTCGGCGTGGCCATTCCCCGGGACCGGAGCCGCTTCGGCTACCTCTCCGAGCACCATGGCCACGGCATGGTCGAGCGGGAGCTCGGCGACTATGTGGAGGACCTGGCGGTGGAGATGCTGTGCACGATCCTGGGGGTGGACTACGACACCAAGGCCACCTGGGACGAGAAGCGGGAGATCTGGAAGATCAGCGGCGACATCTACGACTCCTTCAACGTCGTCCAGACCAAGCAGGGAGTGGCTGGCATGTGGACCACCGTGCTGGCCGCGGCCGTGTTCTGCGCCTGATGTCCGCCCCGGCCCACGACCCCGGCGCCTTCCTCGGGCTCACGGGCGCGGCCTGCGACTCCGGGGCCGCCGCCGTGGTGCTGCCCGTGCCCTACGAGGCCACCACCACCTGGGAGCCGGGCACCGCCGCCGGCCCCGAGGCCATCCTCGAGGCTTCCCGGCAGGTGGAGTTCTGGGACGAGTGGCTGGAGGACGAGGCCCGGCGCTTCGGCGTCCGCACCGCGGCACCCCTGGTCTTCCCGGGGCCACCCGAGGAGCTGGCGCCGGTCCTGGAGGAGCAGGTCGGAGCCCTCCTGGACGCGGGCCGCCTGCCCCTGCTCCTGGGCGGCGAGCACTCGCTCTCCCTGGGGCCGATTCGGGCCGCCGCCCGCCGCCACCGGGACCTGGTGGTGCTGCACCTGGACGCCCATCCGGATCTTCGAGAGGAGTACGAGGGCACCCGTCACGGCCACGGCTGCGTCATGCGCCGGGCGCTCGAGGCCGGCATCCGGATCCACGCCTTCGGCATCCGGGCCGTGTCCCCGGAGGAACGGGATCTGTACCGGGAAAGCCGGTGGCCGGCCCGGGCCATTCTGGCCCGGGAGCTCCTGGCCCTTGCCCCCCCCCGGCGGGTGGAGCGCATCCTGGAGGAGCTGCCGGCGGCGCCCCTGTGGCTCTCCTTCGACGTGGACGGCCTGGATCCCGGGGTGATCCCGGCCACGGGCACACCGGAGCCCGGGGGGGTGGACTGGTACACGGTGAGCGAGCTCCTGGCCCGCCTGGCCCGGGGATCCCGGCCGGTGGTGGGCATGGACCTGGTGGAGCTGACCCCCCGGCCCGGCCTCCACGCCGCCGACTTCGCCGCTGCCCGCCTGGCCCAGCGCATGCTCCTGGCCGGCCTCCTGGCCGGGGCCCGCTTCTAGACTGGCGCCATGGACATCCTCCTGGTGGAGGACGACCGCACCCTGGCGGAGATCCTGGCCGACGCCCTCCGGGACGCGGGCCATGCCGTCACCGTCCTCCGGGAGGGGCCGGCGGCCCTGGCCTGGCTCCGGGAGCGGCGCTGCGACCTGGTGGTGACGGACGTCCGGCTGCCCGGGGCCGACGGCCTCCAGGTCCTGGAGCGGGCCCGGCGCCTGGACCCGCCGGCCGAGGTCCTGGTCATGACCGGCTACGCCACCGTGGAGCAGGCGGTGGCGGCCATGGAGGGCGGCGCCTTCACCTACCTGCAGAAGCCCTTTCCCGCCGAGGCCCTGGTCGAGCACGTTCGCCGGGTGGACGACATCCGGGCCATGCAGGCCGAGCTCCGGAGCCTCCGGGCCGGGACGGAGGCCGACGACCTGGGCCTGACCGGCACCAGCGCCGCGATGGCCGAGGTCCGCAGCCGCATCCGGGCGGCGGCGGCCGCGGAGGCCACCGTCCTCGTCCAGGGGGAGAGCGGCACTGGCAAGGAGCGGGCGGCCCGGGCCCTGCACCGGGCGGGGCCCCGGGCCGGGGAGCCCTTCCTGGCCGTCTCCTGCGCCGCCATCCCCGAGGCCCTCCTGGAGGGGGAGCTCTTCGGCTTCCGCCGGGGCGCCTTCACCGGCGCCGACGCCGACCACGAGGGGCTCTGCCAGCGGGCCGGGGCCGGCACCCTCTTCCTGGACGACGTGGACGACCTGCCCCCCGGCGCCCAGGTCTCCCTCCTCCGGGTCCTCCAGGAGCGGGAGTTCACCCCCCTGGGCGCCCGCCGGCCCCTGCCGCTCCGGGCCCGGGTGGTGGCGGCCACCCGCAGCGACCTCCAGGCGGAGGTGGCGGCCGGCCGCTTCCGGGAGGACCTCTACTGGCGACTGGCGGTGGTGCCCCTGCACCTGCCCCCCCTCCGGGAGCGGCTGGAGGACCTGCCGGTGCTCCTGGCCGTCTTCCTCCGCCGGCTGGACCCCGCCGGCCGCCGGGAGGTGCCGCCGGCCACCCTCCGGCGCCTGGCGGAGCACGACTGGCCGGGCAACGTCCGGGAGCTGGAGAACGCCTGCGTCCGGGCCCTGGCCCTGGCCGGACAGGCCCGCCAGCTCCGGCCCGAGCACTTCCTGCCCGGCGGCGTCCTGGAGGCCGGCGCCCGGAGGCCCGAGGACGTCCCGAGCCTCCGGGAGGCGATCCGCCGGGCCGAGCGGGAGGCGATCCGCCGAGCCCTGGCCGCCACCGGCGGCCGCCGGGCGGAGGCGGCCCGGCTCCTGGGCATCTCCAGGAAGGCCCTCTGGCAGAAGGCCCGGGACCTGGGTCTGGATCCGCCGGCCGCCGGCCCGGGGAACGCCTCCGGTGGGGGGGGGGAGTGGACTAAGGGGCTAGATATCCCGATTTTAAGTGAGCTCGGCGGGCAAGCCCAG
>CAYMFV010000235.1:0-5080 GCA_964389745.1 uncultured Planctomycetales bacterium
TCCATGGACTGCGCGCGCCCACGGCAACGACCGGCCCGAACCTCCCAAGGGCCCTGGGGCGGAGATGATCTCGCCCGAGGGCCCTTTTCCTGCCTCTGCGAATCCCCCCCAGCGCGGAAACCGAGATGAACAAACGCGACCTCGTGGACCAAGTCAGTGAGCAACTGGGGACCACCAAGGCTGCCTCGGAGGAGATCGTCGGCGTGGTGCTCCAGGCCATCCAGGACGGGCTCGTAGCCGACGGTATGGTGTCCCTGGCCGGATTCGGCACCTGGGAGGTCCGCGTCCGGGCCGCCCGGATGGGCCGCAATCCCCAGACCGGGGAGGCCATGCACATCCGCTCCTCCCGGACCGTGGCCTTCCGGCCGGCCCGGAGCTGGCGCGACCGCCTGAATCCCTGAGGACCGACCGCCGGCGGGGGGCCCGCAGCCTCAGGGGCAGGCCTCGCCGCCGGACTCCTGGAGCCGGCGGATCTCCTCCTGGATGGCCTCGTCCTCGATCTTTCGGAAGAGGACCTCGGCCTCCCCGAGCCGCGCCCCCTCGGGGAGCCGTGCCGGAGGCACCCCGGCAGTCTCGGGTCCCCACTGCTCGGGGGGGACCGGGCCCTGGGCCTCGCCGAGCATGGTCTGGATGCGGCCGGCGGTGTCCGGGCAGAAGGGGGCCAGGCGCCGGGCCAGGACCCCGAGGTATGCGACACAGCGCTCCAGCACGTCCCCGCAGCGCTGCCGCTCGGTCTCGTCCGGGCTCTTCACCAGCTTCCAGGGCGCCTGCTTGTCGAAGAACTGGTTGAGGTCGTCGCAGGCGGCAAGGAGGGAGCGGGCCGCCCGCTGGAACTCGTGGCGGCTCAGTCGCTCTCCGACCTCGGCGAAGTGGCTGTCGGCGGCAGCCAGGGCTTCGTGGCCGTCCAGGACGCCGCTGGCGGCCGGAACCCGGTTGTCGAAGCGCCGGGCGCAGAACTTCAGGACCCGGGTCACCAGGTTGCCCAGCTTGTCGGCCAGCAGGGAGTTGTTGGTGAGCTGGAAGCCCTCCCAGGTGAACTCGCTGTCGGAGGTCTCTGGGGCGGTGAGGACCAGGTGGAAGCGGGCGGCGTCGCCGCTGTAGGAGGCGAAGAAGCGCTCGTTGTCCAGGTACCAGCCGCGGGAGGTGGAGAACTTCCGCCCCTGGAGGTTGTAGAACTCGTTGGCGGGGACGGCCCAGGGCAGGATGAAGCGGCGGCCCTCCCAGGCGTCCCCCTGGCCCAGGAGCATGGCCGGGAAGACCACGGCGTGGAAGGCGATGTTGTCCTTGCCGATGAAGTGCACGAGCTTGCACTTCGGGTCGCGCCACCACTCCCGCCAGGCCTCCGGGTCGCCCTCCCGCTCGGCCCATTCCCGGGTGGCCGAGACGTAGCCGATGGGGGCGTCGAACCAGACGTAGAGGACCTTGCCCTCCCGCCCCTCGACGCCCTCGGGCAGGGGCACGCCCCAGGGCAGGTCCCGGGTGATGGGGCGGGGCTTGAGGTCCTTCAGGAGAGCCTGGACGTAGCCGTCCACGTTCGGTTTCCAGGCGGCGTGCGGGCGGCTGTCGTCGGCGCCCCGGTACCAGTTCAGGAGGCCGGCCTTGAGGAGCTTCGGCAGGTCCAGGTACCAGTGACGGGTCCGGCGGAGCACCGGCCGGGAGCCGTCCACCAGGCTGACCGGGTCGGTGAGCTTGCGGGCGTCGAGCCAGGCTCCGCAGGCGGGGCACTCGTCCCCCCGGGCCTCGGGGTGGCTGCAGGCCGGGCAGGTGCCCTGGACGTAGCGGTCGGGGAGGAAGCGGCCGGCCGCCTCGCTGTACCACTGCTCCTCCTCCCGCTCGAAGATCCAGCCGCCGTCGTTCAGGACCTGGAAGAAGCGCTGGGTGGTCTCCACGTGCCAGGGGCATGTGGAGGTGCCGGTGAAGATGTCGAAGTCGATGCGGAAGCGCTGGAAGAGCGCCTGGATCTCCTCCCGCCAGCGGGCCACGTACTCGCCGTAGGGCACCCCCTCCTGCTCGGCCTGGAGGGTGATGGGAGCACCGTGCTCGTCGGTGCCGCAGACGTAGAGCACCTGGTGGCCGGACATGCGCAGGTAGCGGACGTAGACGTCCGCCGGCAGGTAGGCCCCGGCCACGTGCCCGAAGTGGATGGGCCCGTTGGCGTAGGGCAGGGCCGAGGTCACCAGGTACTTGGCCATGTCCGGAAAAGGATAGCCGCGCCCGTCCCCGGGACGAGCGGCGCCAGGATCGGGAGCACCGGGGAGCCTGGTGCAGGATATTTCCTCTTGCGCCCACCAGAAGGGCAGTGTATGACTCAAAAAGTACGGAGAAACCGTCCTTGTCCCCCGGGGAGACGAAGCCTTGACCGACACCTTCTACCGCTGGCTGATGACCGGACCCGGCGAGCCCCTGGTCCGGGAGGAGAGCCCCCTGCCCGAGCCCGGGCCGGGGGAGGCCCTGGTCCAGGTGGTGGGCTGCGGCATCTGCCACACCGACCTGGGCTTCCTGGACGGCGGGGTGCGCACCCGCCATCCCCTGCCCCTCGCCCTGGGCCACGAGATCTCCGGCCGGGTGGTCGCCACCGGGCCCGGGGCCGGCGAGTGGCGGGACAGGGACGTGGTCGTCCCCGCCGTCCTGCCCTGCGGCGAGTGCTCCCTGTGCCAGGCCGGCCGGGAGAACGCCTGCCGGCGCCAGCGCATGCCCGGCAACGACTTCCACGGCGGCTTCGCCAGCCACATCCTGGTGCCCGCCCGCTGGCTGGTGGACGCCTCGGGGCTGCCCGAGGGCCTGGAGCTCGCCGACGTCTCGGTCCTGGCCGACGCCGTCACCACGCCCTACCAGAGCGCCCTGCGGGCCCGGATCGGGGAGGGCGATGCGGTGGTCGTGATCGGCGTCGGCGGCATCGGCTCCTTCGGGGTCCAGATCGCCGCCGCCCTGGGCGCCGGCGTGGTGGCGGTGGACGTGGACGAGGCCCGTCTGGAGCGCATACGGGCCTTCGGGGCACGGGCCGTGGCCTGCGTCCGGGGCCTGGACGGCAAGGCCGCCCGGGGTGCCGTGCGCCAGGCCCTGGAAGAGGGCGGGCTCTCCCGAGAGGGTCTGAAGGTCCTGGAGATGAGCGGCACGCCGGCCGGCCAGGAGCTTGCCTGGTCCCTGATGGAGCCCGCCGGCGTGGTCGGCATCGTCGGCTTCTGCCTGGACAAGGTCACCGTCCGCCTCTCCAACCTCATGGCCTTCGACGCCGAGGCCTTCGGGAACTGGGGTTGCCGACCCGCCCTCTACGGCCCGGCCCTGGACCTCATTCGCCAGGGCAAGGTGCAGGTGGCCCCCTTCGTCCGACGATTCCCCATGGAGCAGGTCAACGCCGTCCTCGACGAGCTCCGGGCCCAGCGCCTCCGGGAGCGCCCCGTGCTGCAACCATGAGCCCATGAGCACCACCACCACCACCCGTCCCTTCCAGGATCACGACCTCGCCCCCGGAACCGAGTTCCGGGACATCCGCTACGACCTCCGGCCCCTCCGGCGTCCCGGTGGCCAGGAGGTGGAAGGCCTCCAGAACGCCTGGATCTGGCTGGACAACCCGAGCCAGCTCAACTCCTACACCACCCGGGCCCTGGCCGAGCTGATCCTGGCCGTGCGCCGGGCCAGCAACGACCCCCGGGTCCAGAACGTGGTCTTCACCGCCGTCGGTGATCGGGCCTTCTGCACCGGCGGCAACACCGCCGAGTACAGCGAGCACTACGCCGGCCGCCCCGACGAGTACCGGCGCTACATGCGCCTCTTCAACGACGCGGTCTCGGCCTTCCTGGAGTGCGACAAGCCGGTGATCTGCCGGGTCAACGGCATGCGCATCGCCGGCGGCCAGGAGATGGGCATGGCCTGCGACTTCACCGTCGCCGCCGACACGGCCCGCTTCGGCCAGGCCGGTCCCCGGCACGGCTCGGCGCCGGTGGGGGGGAGCACCGACTTCCTGCCCCTCTACGTGGGCTGGGCCCGGGCCGTGGACTCCTGCACCCTGTGCGAGACCTGGACCGCCCACCAGGCCCTCCAGTACGGCCTGGTGAACGGCATCGTGCCGGTCCTGAAAGTGGACGGCCGGTTCATCCCGAACCCCCTGGTGGTCACCGAGGCCCGCTACGACGAGTACGGCCGGCCCCTGTGGGGAAGCCTCAAGACCGGCGAGGAGAAGGAGGCCGCCAAGGCCCTGCTGGCCCGGGCCGAGACCGACTTCAGCCTCCTGGACCGGGAGGTGGAGCTCCTGGCCTGGAAGCTGGTCAACACCTTCCCCGAGTGCACCACCTACACCCTGGAGAACCTCCGGCGTCACAAGCTCCTCCACTGGGACCGGAACCGGGAGGGCAGCCGGGCGTGGCTGGCCCTGAACATGCTCGCCGAGGCGAAGGCCGGCTTCCGGACCTTCCACCGGGCCGAGCGCCGGGAGGAGCGGGAGGCCGACTTCCTCGAGCTGCGCCGGGCCCTGGCCGAGGGCTTGGTCTGGGGACCGGATCTCCTGCGCCGGGCCGCCCCCCTGGCCCTGGACCCGGAGGAGCGGGGATGAACGCCGCCACGGGCACCGTCCGCCGGCAGCCCCTGGCCGGGAGCCGAGGACTGCTCCTGGAGTTCGGGGGCAGCAAGGGGAACGTTCTCGACCGGGCCCTCATGGGGCAGCTCGAGGATGCCCTGGTCGACGTCGCCGGCGAGGCCGGGCTGCGCTTCCTGGTCCTGGCCGGTGCCGGCCCGCACTTCTCCTTCGGGGCCAGCGTCCCCGAGCACCTGCCCGGCCAGGTGGAGACCATGCTGCCGGCCTTCCACGGCCTCCTCCGGCGCCTGGACGAGCTCGACCTGCCGCCGGTGATCGCGGCCGTCCGTGGCTGCTGCCTGGGGGGGGGGCTGGAGCTGGCCCTGGCCTGCGACGTCATCGTCGTCGAGCCGGACGCCTCCCTGGGCTGTCCCGAGATCAAGCTGGGCGTCTTCCCGCCGGCGGGCTGCGCCCTGCTGCCCCTGCGTCTGCCGGTCGGCCGGGCCGCCGCCGCCCTCCTGGCCGGGGAGACCTTCTCGGGCAGCGCTGCCGCCGCGGCCGGTCTGGCCG
>CAYMFV010000236.1:0-5068 GCA_964389745.1 uncultured Planctomycetales bacterium
GAGCTCGGCAGCCTGCAGAAGCTCCTCCAACCCTGGCGCCGCTACCTGGACGTGGAGCGGGAGCTGGCCGAGGCCCGGGAGATGCTCGCTGGCGGCGAGGCGGAGCTCCAGGAGCTGGCCCGGGAGGAGGTGGAGCGCCTCGAGGGCGAGCGGGCCGGCCTGGAGGCGGAGATCCTCGACCGGGTCCTGGACGACGGCGGCGACGGCGACCGGCCGGCGATCGTCGAGATCCGGGCCGGGACCGGCGGCGAGGAGGCGGCCCTCTTCGCCGCCGACCTGTTCCGGATCTACAGCCGCTTCGCCGAGTCCCGGGGCTGGCAGATCGAGGTCCTGGACAGCTCGCCCTCGGAGATGGGCGGCTACCGGGAGCTGGTCTTCAAGCTCACGGGCCCCGGGGCCTTCCGGGTGATGCGCTTCGAGACCGGCGGGCACCGGGTGCAGCGGGTCCCGGAGACCGAGAGCCAGGGGCGGATCCACACCTCCGCGGCCACCGTCGCGGTCCTGCCCGAGGTGGAGGAGGTGGACGTGGAGCTGGACCCCGAGGACCTGGAGATCACCGCCATGCGGGCCGGCGGGCCGGGCGGCCAGCACGTCAACAAGACCTCCTCGGCGGTGCGGGTGGTGCACAAGCCGACGGGCATCGCCGTGCGCTGCCAGGAGGACAAGTCCCAGCACCGGAACAAGGCCCGGGCCCTGGCCCTCCTGCGCTCGCGCCTCTACGAGATCGAGCGCCAGAAGCGGGAGGCCGAGCGCTCCAACCTGCGGCGCAACCAGGTGGGCTCCGGGGACCGGAGCCAGCGCATCCGCACCTACAACTGGCCCCAGAACCGGGTCACCGACCATCGCCTGGGGCGTAACTTCAGCCTCGAGCAGATCCTGGAGGGGCGCCTCGACGACCTGGTGGAGGCGTTGCTCCAGGCCGACCGGGAGGCCAGACTGGCCTCCCTCTGACCCTCCTGGCCCGGTCCAGCCGGGCCGTCCAGCCCCCCCTTCCTGCCATGACCGAGAACAAGGACGCAGCTCCGCAACCCGCCGGCGGCGACGCCGAGATCCTCGACCTGGGTGCGGACTTCGAGGTCCTCGACGAAGCCGGGGATGCGGCTGCGCCGCCGGCCTCCGCCGCCCCCGCCCCCTCCAGCGAGGCCCCGGCCGCCCCGGCGCCGCCCCCGGCTCCGGGCGGCGCGCCGGCCCTGCGCAGCGTCGCCTCCTGGACCAACCTGGGCCTGGGACTGGCCGTGGCCGGGCTCCTCGGTCCCTGGGGACCCGCCAGCGGGGCGAACCTCCCGCACGGTCTGCTCCTTGCCTGGAGCCTCTGGTTCCTCCTGACCCGGGGCTTCGCCGCCGTGCAGCCCCCGGGCGGAACCGGCGGTGCCGGCCCGCTGCTGCCGGCCCTCCTGGCCGCCTATGGCCTGGCCCGCTGCGTCCTGGCCGGGTCCGGCACCCTCGAGTCCCTGCTCGGCTGGTCCGGGGGCGGCGGCATCCTCGAGTGCCTGGGGGCCCTCGTCACCCTGGTGGGCGGGGTGCTGGCCCTGGCCGCGCCGGCCCTGGGCCGGAAGAAGGACGCCAAGCTTCCCCCCCCGGGGGCGGCGCCGTCCCGGGACGCCCAGTTCTCCCAGAGCCTCCTGGCCTACCTGCTGGTGCTGGTCGGTCTGCTCCTGCCCTGGAGCACAGGCCTGGGCGGCATGCCCGAGCGGGGCGCCGACTCCCTCTTCGGCGCCCTGACCCTGCTCTGCGCCGTGCTCATGGTCTGGGCGAGCTGGGTCGGCTACTGGAAGCTCTGGACCATGCCCGTGGTCACCGGGAAGCTCGGCCTGCTCCTCTTCCTGGCCCCCCTCGAAGCCGTGCTCCTGGGCCTCGCCGGCATCGCCCGGCACACGGTCCAGCGGGAGCAGGGCTGGCTCTTCGACTCCTGGCCCGGTGAGGTGACGCGGGAGTCCTTCCTGGTCCACGGCGCCGGCGCCCTGCTCCTGCTGGCCGGTGGTGTCTTCGGCCTCTGGGTCCTCTTCCACGGCACCAAGGCGGCCATGGCCATGGCCAGGGAGCGCAAGGCCCAGGAGATCGCTGCCCGCAAGGCAGCCCGGGAGCTGCGCAAGGACGGCGCCTCCTCCGGGCCCGGCAAGTGAAGGGCCCCAGGGGGGGGGCGGAACGGTTGGCGGTGCTCCTGGCCGCCGCCGCCCGCCTCCTGGCCCGGCATGGGGTGGAGGACCCCCGGGGCGAGGCCGAACGCCTCTGGGAGGGGGTGAGCGGTGCCTCCCGGCTCCGCATCCTGGCCGGCACGGCCCCCCCCCCGGAACCGGAGCAGGTCCGGGACTTCCGGTCCCGGGTGCGCCGCCGGGCGGCGGGGGAGCCCCTGGCCTACCTGGAGGGCCGCTGCGCCTTCCACGCCATCGAGCTGCGGGTCGACCGGCGGGTGCTGATCCCCCGGGCCGACTCCGAGTGCCTGGTGGAGGCGGCCCTGGAGCGGCTGCCGGCCGGGCAGGACGGGCTGGTCGTGGACCTGGGCACCGGCTCGGGCTGCCTGCTCCTGGCGTTGCTCGCCGCCCGGCCCCGCCTCCGGGGCGTGGGCGTGGACCGGAGCCTGCCGGCTCTGGCCCTGGCCCGGGAGAACTCCCGGGAGCTCGGCCTCGCGGGGCGCTGCCGCTTCCTCTGCGGGAGCTGGCTGGCGGCCCTGGGGGGCCGCCAGGCGGACCTGATCCTGGCCAACCCGCCCTACGTGGAGCCCGGAGAGGCCCTGGGCCCCGGGGTGGCGGAGTGGGAGCCCCATGCCGCCCTCTTCACGCCGCCGGGTCGTCCCCTGGCCGCCTACCAGGAGATCCTGGACGGGCTGCCCCGAGCCCTGGCTCGGGGCGGCCGGCTGGTCCTGGAGGTCGGCGCCGGCCGGGCCCGGGCGGTGGCCGGGCTGTGCCGGAGGGCGGGGCTGCAGGTGGAGGAGCTGCGTCCCGACCTGGCCGGCATCCTCCGGGCCGTGGTGGCCCGCGGGCCCGGACTTCAGGAGCCGGTGGCGTCCAGGTGTTCCCGGACGTAGTCCGCCAGGTACTCCCGGGCCGTGGGTTCCATGTCGTGGAAGAAGATCGCCACCTCGTAGTGCTCCAGGGCCGGGGCCAGGCGCTCACAGCGGACCACGACCCCCTCGCCGGCAGTCACCCGGGGAGAGCCGTCCCCGGGGATCTCCAGGAGGAAGCGGACCCGGGTCATGACCGGGATCGCCTCCTCGGCGTAGAAGGCGACGCCGGAGCGGGAGATGTCCCGGACCCGGACCGGCGCGGGATACTCGCCCTGGAGGCGGAAGGGGAGGTCGGTCCCGGGAACCCGGGGGTGGTGGCGGCGTTCCCTGGAGTACGGGCGGGAGGGGTCGGTCTGGTTGGCCATCGGCGGCGAAAGGATCCTGGGGGGGGACGGCCGGGCCCGTACTGCGGCGCCAGGAGGGGAGGCACCGGCGGGGGCGGCAACTCCTAGAATGGCACGGATCCGCCCCCCGGCCAACCGGGAGCCGGGCCTTTTCTGGGTCCGGGCCCTGGCCGGCAGGCGGCGCGCACACCATGGCGAGCTTCAACAAGGTCATCCTGATGGGCAACCTGACCCGGGACCCGGAGGTCCGGCAGGCCCAGAGCGGCACCTACGTGGCCCGGGCGGGCCTGGCCGTGAATAACCGCGTCCCCGATGGCCAGGGCGGCTGGCGGGAGGAGCCGACCTTCGTCGATCTGGTGCTCTTCGGGCGCCAGGCCGAGTCCTTCGGCCGCTGGTTCCAGAAGGGCCGGCCGGTCCTGGTGGAAGGGAGTCTCCGCCAGAGCCGCTGGGAGGACAAGGAGACCGGTCAGCCCCGCTCCAAGCTGGAGGTGATCGTGGATCGCTGGCACTTCGTGGGTGGCCGGGAGGACGCCCGGGGCGGCGCCCCGCGGCCGGCCGCGGCGGTCCCCGGCGAGGAGACCCAGACGGCGCCGGAGTTCCCGGCGGCGGAGGACTTCGGGCCCGAGGACGTCCCCTTCTAGGCCAGACAGGAGAACCAGGAAAGCGCCATGGCTGCCCGCTGGCGGGTGCTGCTCTTCGCCGGTCTCCGGGACCTGGCCGGGACGGCGGTACTGGAGGTGGAGCTCCCCGAGGCCCCGTCCCGGGTGGCGGCCATCCAGGAGGCCGCCGAGGCCCTCTGCCCGGCCCTCCGGGGCGCCCGCTACCGGGTGGCGGTGGACGCCGCCTACGCTGCCGCCGCCGACCCGGTACCCCCGGGCGCCGAGGTGGCCTTCATCCCCCCGGTCTCGGGCGGCTGATGGACCTGCCCGGGGGTTTTCGCTGCCGGCTGGTGGAACGGCCGGTGGACGGGCGCTGGGCCCTGGCGACCGTGGCCGGGGCGGATGCCGGCTGCACCGTCCTCTTCCTGGGCACGGCCCGGGACCACACCCGGGGCCGGCGGGTCCTGCGCCTGGAGTACCAGGCCTACCCGCGCATGGTCGAGGCCGAGCTGGGCCGGATCGCCGCCGAGGTCCTGGCCGGCCACGAGGTCCTCCGCCTGGCCGTGGAGCACGCCACCGGGGTGGTGGCGCCCGGGGAGGGCTCGGTGGCGGTGGCGGTGGCCGCGGCCCACCGGCAGCCGGCCTTCGCCGCGGCCATGGCCTGCATGGAGGCCCTGAAGGCCCGGGTGCCCATCTGGAAGCGGGAGGTGTACGCAGACGGCGGCACCTGGGTCGGCCAGGGGTCCTAGGAGGAGGTGGTCGTGCTCGAGGTCCACACCATCCCGGTCACGCCCTTCCTCCAGAACTGCACGGTCCTGGTGGACGGCGCCACCGGCGCCGCCGCGGTCTGCGACTGCGGCGACGCCGAGCCGGTCCTGGCCTGGCTCCGGGACCGGGACCTGGAGGTCCGGGCCATCCTGGCCACCCACGGCCACATCGACCACGTGGGCGGCACCGCCGAGCTGCGTCGGGCCCTGGGCGTGCCCTTCCTCTTCCCGCCCGGCGACCTCACCCTGCCCCCGGCCGGCCCTTATTCACCTATGCATCCCCCGCCGCACAGGAGAGTGTTGATCTCGGGGGGCGCGGTAGCGTTCAAGACACATACCGTCGGCGGACATCCC
>CAYMFV010000237.1:0-5004 GCA_964389745.1 uncultured Planctomycetales bacterium
GATCCGCCACCGCTCCCGCCAGGGCCAGCGTCCGGGCCAGCACCTCCCGCAGGCAGGCCAGCGGGATCATGTTCGGTCCGTCCGAGGGGGAGGCCTCCGGGCACGGGTGGGTCTCCAGGAAGAAGCCGTCGTAGCCGGCGGCCGCCCCGGCCCGCAGGAGCAGGGGTGCCAGCCGCCAGTCGCCGCCGGAACGGTCCCCGAGGCCGCCGGGACGCTGCACCGAGTGGGTGGCGTCCAGGAGGACCGGGAAGCCACCGGCCTGCATCTCCGGGAGCGCGGTGAAGTCCACCACCAGCCGGCCGTAACCGAAGAAGGTGCCGCGCTCGGTGAGAAGTACGCGGGAGTTGCCGCAGCCTGCGACCTTCTCCGCCGCCCGGACCGCGTCCGCCGGGGCCAGGAACTGGCCCTTCTTGACGTTCACGACCCGCCCCGTGGCCGCCGCGGCCGCCAGGAGGTCGGTCTGGCGGCAGAGGAAGGCCGGGATCTGGAGGACGTCAGCCACCTCGGCGGCCGGGGCACACTGCTCGGGGAGGTGGACATCGGTGAGGACCGGCACGCCCAGCTCCTCCCGGATGCGGGCCAGGATCTCCAGTCCGCGCTCCAGGCCCACACCCCGACCGCCCTGGAGGGAGGTCCGGTTGGCCTTGTCGTAGGAGGCCTTGAAGACCCACTGGCAGGGCAGACCCGCCATGGCGGCGGCGATGGCGTGGGCGTACTCCACCGTCTGGGGCCCCTCCACCACGCAGGGGCCCGCCACCACGAGGGGGGGACGACCGGGCTCCAGGACCACGTCGTCGCGAATCGGCAGGCGGCGGGAGCTCATGGCAGGGACGGGGTGGCCGGGACCCGGGGAGCCAGTAGCGGCAGCCGGAAATCGCTCACCGCGAATCGTACCGGCGTGGTGCCGACGAAGTCCCCGTCCACCTGGACCGGGAGGGGGGAGTCCCCCAGGACCTCCACCCGGCGTACCCGGCGGAAGATCACACCCGGGCAGCGCTGGATCCGGCGGAGGAGGGCATGCAGGGCCAGCCAGGTGCCGTTGCGGAAGCCGATCCGGGGCAGGAGGTACAGCTCCCACCAGCCGTCGTCGTAGGCCATGGGGCCGAGCTGGAGGAGGGAGGAGGCGTAGCTCCGCACCCCGGCCACGATGCCGTACTCGAAGCGGCCCAGTTCCTGGCCATCCGCGACCACGAGCTGGGGGGCGGGCTTCCAGTCCCGGACGGTTCGGAAGAGAAGGGGCAGGTAGCGACCCTTGCGGATGGGACCGGCCCGGCACATCTCCATGCGCCGGATGAGCTCGCCGCCGAGCCCGAAGTCCCAGACCAGGAAGCTGCGGATGCCGTTCACCACCCCGGTGTCCAGGAGACGGGTGCGGCCGGACTCCACCAGCTCGGCCACCGTCTCCGGGTCCCGGGGCAGGCCCCACTCCCGGCCCAGGAGGTTGCTGGTGCCCAGGGGCACCAGGGCCAGGGGCGGCGTATCCCGGGGCAGGCCCTGGCAGACGGCGTTCAGACTGCCGTCGCCGCCCACCACCACCAGGCGCTCGGCACCGGCCGCCGCCTCCCGGGCCCAGGCGGCGGCGTCGGCGCGGCTGCGACCCAGGCGCACCTCGGCCTCGTGGCCGCGCCGGTGGAGGGCGCGGGCGATCTCCCGGGCGCGGGCCGGGCCCCGGCCCCTGCCCGAGACCGGATTGGCGAGAAGGGCGACGCGCATGGCGCCAGGAACGGGCCGCCATAGCCTAGGCTCCCGTGCCGGCCTTCCGCAGCCTCTCGGCGGAACCTCCGGTGTCGGGCCCCTGGCTCCTCACCGGGGTCGGTGGCGTCCTGGGCCTGGGCCTGGCGGCCATGGCGCCCCGGGATCGCGAGCTGGTCGTGGCCGGCCGGCGGCTGCCGGCAGCCTGGCGGGACCGGGCGGCCGTCCTCCCCTTGGACCTGGAGACGCCCGGGGCCTTGGCCCGGCTGGTGGCGGCCTTGCGGCCCGCTGCGGTGCTCCACGCGGCCGGCACCACCCGCCTGGCCGACTGCACCGCCCATCCGGAGAGGGCCTGGCGCTGCAACGTGGCCGCCGTGGAGGAGCTCCTGGATGCCCTGGCCCCCGGGACTCCGCTGCTCTACGTCTCCACCGACCAGGTCTTTGACGGCCGCAGCCCCGCCTGCACGGAGGAGGCGCGCCCCCGCCCTCTCCACGTCTACGGCCGTACCAAGGCCGAGGCCGAAGCCCGGGTCCTGGCCTGGGGTGGGACGGTGGTGCGCCTGCCCCTGCTCCTGGGGCCGGCTGCCGCCGAGGGCCGGATGGGGGCGGACCAGGCCCTGCTGGAGGCCCTGGCCGCCGGGCGCCGGCCACGACTCTTCGTGGACGAGATCCGGACGCCGGCCGCCGCCCGGCTCCTGGCGCCGTGGCTGTGGGAGCTCCTGGGGCGGCTGGAGGGGGGGGTGTTCCACCTGGCCGGAGCCGAGGCGGTGAGCCGTCACGAGCTCGGTCTCCGGGTCTGCGCCGCTGCCGGTGTCCGGCCGGCCTTCGATCCGGTCCGGGCGGCCGACCTCCCGGAGGCCGCCGACCGGCCCCGGCGCCTGGTCCTGGACTGCCGGCGGGCCAGGGAGCTCCTCGGCTTCACGCCACCGGATCTGGCACAATCCCTCGCCCGACTGGCCGGAGGCCCCCCGGAGGACCCGGGTGTGCGCCGGCGGTCCCCCTGACGCCATGGACGAGACGACCGCCGCGGAGCTCTCCACCCGGTACCAGCCGGGGGAGATCGAGGAGGAGATCTATCGCCGCTGGGAGGAGGAAGGCCTCTTCCGGCCCCCGGCCGAGCCCGGGCCCCGGGGGCCCTTCACGGTGATGATCCCGCCGCCGAACGTCACCGGCATGCTGCACATGGGCCATGCCCTGAACAACACCCTCCAGGACGTGGTGGTGCGCCACCGGCGCATGTGCGGTCACGACGTCCTCTGGGTGCCGGGCACCGACCACGCCGGCATCGCCACCCAGGCGGTGGTGGAGCGGGAGCTCTACCGGGAACGAGGAACCACCCGGGAGGAGCTGGGCCGGGAGGCCTTCCTGGCCGAGGTCTGGGCCTGGCGCGAGAAGTACGGGGACCGGATCCTCCACCAGCTCCGGCGCCTGGGCGCCTCCTGCGACTGGAGCCGGACCCGCTTCACCTTGGATCCGGACATGTCCCGGGCGGTCCGGGAGGCCTTCGTCCGCCTCTGGGAGAAGGGCCTCGTCTACCGGGGCACCCGGATGGTGAACTGGGACTGCGCCCTGCAGACGGCGGTCAGCGACGACGAGATCGAGCACGTCGAGCGCCGGGGGCATCTCTGGTACATCCGCTACCCGGTGGCGGGGCGGCCGGGGGCCTTCGTGACCGTGGCCACGACCCGGCCGGAGACCATGCTCGGGGACACGGCGGTGGCCGTGCACCCCGAGGACGAGCGCTACCGCCACCTGGTCGGTGCGACCCTGATCCTGCCCCTCCTGGAGCGGGAGATCCCGGTGGTCGCGGACGAGAGCGTGGACCCGGCCTTCGGCACCGGTGCGGTGAAGGTGACCCCCGGCCACGACCCCGCCGACCACGAGCGGGGGCTGCGCCACGGCCTGCCGGTCATCAACATCCTGGAGCGGGACGGCACCCTCAACGAGGCTGCCGGGCCCTACGCCGGGCTCTCCCGGGAGGAGGCCCGGAAGCGGGTGGTGGCTGACCTGGAGGCCCGGGGCCTCCTGGAGCTGGTCGAGGACCACGAGCACAGCGTGGCCCTGAGCGATCGCTCCAAGACGGTGATCGAGCCCCTGGTCAGCGAGCAGTGGTTCGTGCGCATGGAGCCCCTGGCCGGGCCGGCCATCGCGGCGGTGCGCCGGGGCGCCCTGCGCATCCAGCCCGAGCGCTGGACGAAGGTCTACCTGGACTGGCTGGAGAACGTCCGGGACTGGTGCATCAGCCGCCAGCTCTGGTGGGGGCATCGGATCCCGGTCTGGTACGACGAGGACGAGGTCCCGGTGGCCTCCCGGGAGGACCTGGAGATCGGTGCGCCCCACCCGGTGACGGGCAAGCCGGTGGTGCGCCAGGACCCGGACGTCCTGGACACCTGGGCCTCCTCCTGGCTATGGCCCTTCGCCACCCTGGGCTGGCCCGAGCGGACCCCGGAACTCCGGCGCTTCTACCCGACCCACTTCCTGTCGACGGCCCGGGAGATCCTCTACCTCTGGGTGGCGCGGATGGTCATGGCCGCCTACGAGTTCCTGGACCCGAAGGACTTCGACGGCCGGGACGTCTGCCCCTTCGCCACCTGCTACATCCACGCCACGGTCCTGGACGCTCGGGGCCGGCGCATGTCCAAGAGCGCCGGCAACGGCATCGACCCGGTGGAGATGGTCGAGCGATACGGGGCCGACGCCGTCCGCTACTCCCTGATGATCCTGACCCGGGAGGGCCAGGACGTGAAGCTGGCCGAGAACCGTTTCGAGCTCGGCCAGCGCTTCTGCAACAAGATCTGGAACGCCTCGCGCTTCGTCCTGCGCCACCTGGGCGGCGAGGTGGCCGACGCCCCTGGCGATGCCCTGGAGGACCGCTGGCTCCTCTCCCGGCGCCGGGCCGTGGTGGCCGAGGTCTCCCGGGCCCTGGAGGGCTACCACTTCCACGACGCGGCCCAGGCCCTCTACCGCTTCACGTGGAACGACTTCTGCGACTGGTACGTGGAGGCGGCCAAGCGGCGCCTCCGGGTCGCCGAGGAAGCCGCGCCCGGCAGCCCCGCCGCCGCCGACGCCGCCCGGGTCCGGCGCCTCCTGGGCGACACCCTGGCGGTCCTCCTGCGTCTGCTGCACCCCTTCGTGCCCTTTCTCACCGAGGCCCTCTGGGCGCACCTGCCGGCGGCCTTCCGGTCCGGCAGCCGGCGCTGCATGGTGGCGCCGTGGCCCGAGCTGGCCGGAGAGGGGAGCCCGGACGCCGGTGCCGAGGAGCGCTTCGCCCGTCTCCAGGACGCGGTCCGGGCCTTCCGCAACGTCCGGGCC
>CAYMFV010000238.1:0-4980 GCA_964389745.1 uncultured Planctomycetales bacterium
GTCCGGGGTTGCGACCTGGCCGCCCTCCGGGTCCTGGACCGGGTCTTCCTGGAGGGCGAGGTCCAGGACCGGACCTGGAAGGAGCGCCGGCAACGGGTCTTCCTGGTGGCCGTGGACTGCGGCCTGAGCGCGCCGACCTGCTTCTGCACGGCCATGGGCGCCGGTCCCGCCGCTGGCGAGGGGGCCGACCTGGTGCTGACCGAGCTCCTGGATGCGACACGCCACGAGTTCCTGCTCCGGGCTGCCAGCCCCCGGGGCGAGGCCATGCTGGAAGACCTCCCGGGCCGGCCGCCGGAGAAGACCGACCACGAGGCCGCCCGGGCCGCCGTAGCGGGGGCCGCCGCCGCCCAGGGCCGCCAGGTGGAGACCGACGGCCTCCCCGACCTCCTGACCGAGCGCCTCCGGCATCCCCGCTGGACCGAGGTCGCCGACCGTTGCCTGGGCTGCGCCAACTGCACCATGGTCTGCCCGACCTGCTTCTGCTCCACCGTGGAGGAGGTCACGGATCTCCAGGGCACCACCGCCGAGCGCTGGCGCCGCTGGGCGTCCTGTTTCGATCCGGAGCACTCCTACATCCACGGCGGCAGCATCCGCACCAGCATCCGGGAACGATACCGGCAGTGGCTCACCCACAAGTTCGGGACATGGGTGGCCCAGTTCGGCGTCTCCGGGTGCACCGGTTGCGGGCGCTGCATCACCTGGTGCCCGGCGGGCATCGACGTCACCGAGGAGCTCCAGGCGCTGCGCACCGCGGCGCCGCCCGCCGGCAGGAGTTGATACCCCATGCAACAGCTTGAAAAGATCCTGGCCGACTACGACTTCTTCCGCGGCCTACCTCCGGAGGCCGTCGCCCTGCTCGTCGACTGTGCCCGGCCGGTCACCTTCGAGGCCGGCGAGCAGATCTTCCGGGAGGGCGACGAGTCCACCACCTTCTTCCTCATCACCCACGGCGTCGTCGTCCTTGACGTCTACGTGCCGGAACGGGGCCCGGTGACCATCCAGAGCCTGCACGAGGGGGACATCCTCGGCTGGTCCTGGCTCTTCTCGCCGCCCCGGCGCCAGTTCGCCGCCTCGGCGGTGCAGCTCACCCGGGCCATCGCCTTCGATGGCCCCTGCGTCCTGGGCAAGTGCGAGACCGATCCGCGCCTCGGCTACGAGCTGATGAAGCGCTTCGCCCAGGTCTTCATCTCCCGCCTGCAGGCGACCCGACTCCAGCTTCTGGACCTCTATGGCCACACCGCCCGCCGCTGAAGCCCTCGTCCACGCTGGGTCCGAGCCCATGCTGCCCTGGCCGTACCGGGTGCGGCGCCGCCACCGCGAGACCCGGGACACCTGGACCCTGGAGCTGGATCCCGAGCCGGGCAGCCCCCGCCTGGCCTTCCAGCCGGGCCAGTTCAACATGCTCTACGCCTTCGGCGTGGGGGAGGTGCCCATCTCCATCAGCGGCGATCCGGCAGGCGGCCCCTGGGTCCACACCATCCGGGCGGTGGGCGCCGTCAGCCGGGCCCTGTGCGCCCTGGGGAGGGGGGAGACCCTGGGCCTCCGGGGCCCCTTCGGGAATCCCTGGCCGGTCCAGGAGGCCGCCGGCCAGGACGTGGTCGTGGTCGCCGGCGGCATCGGCCTGGCGCCCCTGCGCCCGGCCATTCTCCACCTCCTGGCCCACCGGGGGCGCTACGGGCGGGTCGTCATCCTCTACGGCGCCCGCTCCCCGGAGGAGCTCCTCTTCCGCCGGCAGCTCCACGAGTGGCGGGCCCGCTTCGACCTGGACGTGGCGGTCACCGTGGACCACGCCGAGAAGGCCTGGTACGGCCAGGTGGGCGTGGTGCCCCGGCTTGTCCCCCGGGCCCGCTTCGATTCCATGTACACCACGGCCCTGGTCTGCGGTCCCGAGGTCATGATGCGCTTCACGGTGGACGCCCTCCTGGACCGGGGGGTGGAGCCGGAGCGGATCTTCCTGTCCATGGAGCGGAACATGAAGTGCGGCATCGGTCTCTGCGGCCACTGCCAGTACGGGCCGGAGTTCGTCTGCCGGGACGGCCCGGTCCTTCCCTACAGCCGTGTGCGGCGCCTCTTCGGCGTCCGGGGGGTCTGAGGGATGGCGCGCAACGGACGGCGTCCCCGGCTCGCGGTCTTCAAGTTCGCCTCCTGCGACGGCTGCCAGCTCACCCTCCTCGACTGCGAGGAGGAGCTCCTGGACCTGGCCGCGGCCGTCGAGATCGCCTACTTCCCGGAGGCTTCCCGGGAGTACGGGCGCGGGCCCTGGGACCTGGTCCTCGTGGAGGGCTCCGTGACCACGCCCCACGACGCCGAGCGCATCCGCAAGGTCCGGCGCCAGGCCCGGACCCTGGTGGCCATCGGTGCCTGCGCCACCGCCGGTGGCATCCAGGCCCTGCGCAACTTCGCCGACGTGGCGGAGCTGGCCCGGCTGGTCTATCCCCACCCCGAGTACCTCCAGACCCTGGCCACCTCCACCCCGATCGCCGAGCACGTGCCGGTGGACTTCGAGCTCCGGGGCTGCCCCATCGCCAGGAGCCAGCTCCTGGAAGTAGTGACGGCGCTCCTCGCCGGCCGCCGGCCCCGCATCCCCGGTCACTCGGTGTGCATGGAGTGCAAGCAGGCCGGGCAGGTCTGCGTCCAGGTGGCCCGGGGCACGCCCTGCCTGGGGCCCGTCACCCAGGCCGGCTGCGGTGCCCTGTGCCCGGGCTGGCACCGGGGCTGCTACGGCTGCTTCGGGCCGGCCGCGACCGTCAACACCGCCTCCCTGGCCGCCACCTGGCAGGCCCTGGGCGTGTCCGAGGAGGCCCTGGTCCGGGCCTTCCGCACCTTCAACGCCGCTGCGCCGGCCTTCGCCGAGGAGAGCATCCGCCATGAGCGCCAGGAAGTCTGAGACGGGGAGCCGGCGCCGGGTCAAGGTGGACTACCTGGCCCGGGTCGAGGGGGAGGGCGCCCTGGACGTCCGGGTCCGGGACGGCCGGGTCGTGTCCTGCCAGCTCAAGATCTTCGAGCCGCCCCGCTTCTACGAGGGCTTCCTCCGGGGCCGCCACTTCCTGGAGGTGCCCGACATCACCGCCCGGATCTGCGGCATCTGCCCCATCGCCTACATGAACAGCTCGGCCCACGCCCTGGAGCGGGCCTGCGGCGTCCGGGTCGAGGGTCAGATCCGGGAGCTGCGCCGGCTGGTGTACTGCGGCGAGTGGATCGAGAGCCACGCCCTGCACGTGTACATGCTCCACGCCCCGGACTTCCTGGGCTACGAGAGCGCCGTGCACATGGCCCCGGACCACCCGGAGGTGGTGCGCAAGGCCCTGCGCCTGAAGAAGATCGGCAACGACCTGATGGTGGCGGTGGGGGGGCGGGAGATCCACCCCGTCAACCTCCGGGTCGGCGGCTTCTGGCGCGCCCCCCGCCGGCGGGACCTGCTGGCTCTCCGGGGCCCCCTGGAGGAGGCCCTGGCCCTGGCCCGGGAGACGGTGCGCCTGGTGGCGGGCTTCGACTTCCCCGACTTCGAGCAGGACTACGAGTTCGTGGCCCTGTGCCACGGCGGCGAGTACCCCCTGAACGAGGGCCGCCTGGTCTCGAACCGGGGGCTGGACTGCGACATCGCCGACTTCGACGAGCACTTCGAGGAGCGCCACGAGGAGCGCAGCAACGCCCTGCACGTCCTGCGCAGGGGCGGTGGTGCCTACCTGGTGGGACCCCTGGCCCGCTACGCCCTCAACCACGACCTGCTCACCCCCGAGGCTCGGGACGCGGCCCGGGAGGCGGGCCTGGGGCCGGTGGAGCGCAACCCCTTCCGGAGCATCGTCGTGCGCTCGGTGGAGATGGTCTTCGCCTGCGAGGAGGCGCTGCGCATCCTCGACGCCTACGAGGAGCCCGATCCGCCCTTCGTGGAGGTGGAGCCCCGGGCGGCCACGGGCTGGGGTTGCACCGAGGCGCCCCGGGGCATCTGCTGGCACGCCTACGAGATCGACGCCCAGGGCATCATCCGGCAGGCCCGGATCGTGCCGCCCACGGCCCAGAACCAGAAGCGGGTCGAGGAGGACCTGGTGCCCTTCGTCGAGGCCCGCCTCGACCTCGACCAGGAGGCGCTGACCTGGCAGTGCGAGATGACGGTCCGCAACTACGACCCCTGCATCTCCTGCGCCACCCACTTCCTGCGTCTCGATCTCCGGGAGGAGGAAGGCGGGTCCCGAGGCGGATGAACCGGGTTCTTGTCCTCGGCCTCGGCCATCCCCAGAGGGGGGACGACGGGGCCAGCCGGCTGGTCCTGGAGCGCCTGCGGCCACACCTGCCCGCCGGCGTCGAGGCCCGGGAGCTGCCCGGTGGCGCCCTCGACCTCCTGGCCGCCTGGGAGGGGTCCGCCCGGGTGCTGGTCCTGGACGCCCTGGCCGCCCCACGCCCTCCGGGGACGGTCCTGGTCCTGGACCTGGCGGCCGCGCCTCCTCCGGTCCCCCCCCCGGGTGCCTCCGGCCACGGCCTGGGCCTGGCCGAGGCCGTGGCCCTGGCCCGGGCCACCGGCAGCCTGCCGCCGCGCCTCCTCCTGGTGGGCATCGTCGGCGCCTGCTGGCAGGCGGGGGCGCCGGTGAGCCCCGCGGTGGCGGCGGCGGTGGACGCGGCCGCGGAGCAGGCCCTGGCGGTCCTCCAGGACCTGGCGGCATGAGACGCCGGCCGGAGCCGGGAGCCCGGCGGCTCCGGGTGCAGGTCCGGGGTGCGGTCCAGGGGGTGGGCTTCCGGCCGAGTGTGTACCGCCTGGCCCGGGAGCTCGAGCTGTGCGGCTGGGTCCGGAACTCCACGGGCGGTGTCCACATCGAGGTGGAGGGACCCGAAGCGGCCCTGGCGGGCTTCCTGCGCCGCCTCAGGGAGCATCCCCCCCCCCGGGCGGTGGTCCAGGGCCTGGAGCACTGGTGGCTGGAGCCGGTGGGCTTCCGGGACTTCCGCATCCGGGCGAGCGACGCCGGCGGCGCCCGCACGGTGCTGGTC
>CAYMFV010000239.1:0-4972 GCA_964389745.1 uncultured Planctomycetales bacterium
TCCCCGGAGGGTCAGAACCCGGTGGCCCCCGCCGGGCTCCGCCTCACCCCGGAGAACCCAGTCGCCGGCCTCCCGCCCCTGCTCCGCCAGCTCCCTGCGGGCGGCGGCGACGAGGGCGGGATCCGCGGCCAGGACCTCGAGCCCGCCAGACCGGGCCAGGGCCACGGCGTAGTCCCGGTGCGGCTCCCCCTCGCCCCGGGCCCCGTCGACCTCGGCCTCGGCCATGCCAGGGGCCGAGTCGGGCTGGTACACGGCACCGTCGTCGGTGACCACCGCCGGGGTCGCCGCGGGCAGCTCGGGCGTCAGATCGGTGAACTCGTAGGGCAGGAGCCAGGTCTCCTGGATCCGGTCGGCGGCCGCGACGGGAAACATGGGCGGCTAACCTTAGCGCCGTGGCGCAGGTCCCCCCCTCCTTCCCCTTGAAGGCCCTGGTGCGCGGGCTTCCCAAGTCCGACCTGCACGTGCATCTGGACGGCTCCCTGCGCCCGGAGACCCTCCTGGAGCTGGCCCGGGAGCGGCAGGTGGAGCTGCCGGCCCGGGACGTGCCGGGCCTGCTGCGCAAGGTCTTCAAGGAGCGCTACCGGAACCTGCCCGAGTACCTCCGGGGCTTCGCCTACACCTGCGCGGTGCTCCAGGACGCCGAGGCCCTGGAACGTGCGGCTCTGGAGCTCTGCCAGGACTGCCAGGCGGAGGGGGTGCGCTACGTGGAGATCCGCTTCGCGCCCCAGCTCCACACCCGACCGGGCTTCCCGGTGGGCCGGGTCCTCGCGGCTGTGGCCCGGGGCATCGCCCGGGCCGAGGTGGCCGACCGGCGGCGCCGGGCGGTGCGCGCCGGCCTGGAACCGCCCTTCCGGGCCGGCATCGTGGTCTGCGCCCTGCGCTTCTTCACACCGGCCTTCTCCCGGACCTACGCCGACCTCTGCCACGCCCTGGCCGAGCTTCCGCCCCGGAAGATCTTCGGACTGGCCAGCGAGGCCCTGGTCCGGGCCGCGGTCCGGGCCCGGGACGAGGAGGGTGTGCCGGTGGTGGGCGTGGACCTGGCCGGACAGGAACGGGGCTACCCCGCCGAGGACCATCGCAGCGCCTACCGGCTGGCCCACCAGGCTTTCCTGGGCAAGACGGTCCACGCCGGCGAGGACTACGGGCCCGAGTCCATCTTCCAGGCGATCACCGAGTGCCACGCCGATCGCATCGGGCACGGCACCTGGCTGTTCCACGCCGGGCGCATCCGGGACCGGGAGATCCAGGACCGGCGGGGCTACGTCCAGCGCCTGGTCCGCTACATTGCCGACCGGCGGATCACCCTGGAGGTCTGCCTGACCAGCAACCTCCAGACCCTGCCCGAGCTCGGCGAGCTGCGCCGCCATCCCTTCCGGCGGATGCGCGCCGAGCGCATCTCCGCCACCTTCTGCACCGACAACCGCCTGGTGTCCCGGACGACGGCTACCCGGGAGATCGTCCAGGCGATCCAGGCCTTCCGGCTGTCGCCCAAGGAGCTTGCCGACCTCCTGGTCTACGGCTTCAAGCGCTCCTTCTTCCCGGGCGCCTACCTGGAGAAGCGGGATTACGTGCGCCGGGTCCTGGATCACCGGGACCGGGTGTTCCGGGAGCACGGGGTGAGCCCCGACGCCTCGCGTTGGCCGGCATCCTGAGATCCGGAGAAGAAGGACCGAAGGAGACGGCGCGGCGTCGTCCAGAGAGCGTGGGACGCAGGGACGGGACACCGGAGACCCCGGACGGCGCGCTCCTGGCTCGCTGGCGGGCCGGAGACGCGGCGGTCCTCGAGGCCCTGGTGGACCGCTGGCAGGGGCATTTCCTGGCCCTGGCCCGGGCCGGGAATCTTTCTCGGAAAAAACCGTGCATCCTCCCCTCCGGACGGGAATAAAGGGGGAGACGACATGTACGGAGGGATCCTCCTTGCAACACCGTCCCGTCTCCTGGAGACTGTTGCCCGTGCCCTGGTCTTCCGTGCTCCTGATACCTCTCCTGGCGGCCCCCGTGGTCGCTGTCGTGCCCCAGGATGAGCCCCGGGAACCGGGGGACTTCCTCCTGGAGCTGGCCCTGCAGCAAGGGTGGGCCGTCACCGACGGCCCCGGCCAGCGCTGGCGCCTGGTGCAGGCCGGTTGCGACCCGGCCCTGGCGGCAGCGGGTGCGGCCCTGCTGGAACGGGGCCTCGCCCGGCTGGACGACGTTCTGGGGGAGCAGGAGCCCCGGACCCTGGAACCGGCGACCCTGTTCCTGGCCGGCGACCAGGAGGCGGTGGATCTGGTCAGCGCCGCCCTGGCGGCCGCCCGGCCCCACCTGGCCGAGTGGGCCGAGGCCATCCGGACCTTCCCCCGCTTCCAGCACTGGGCGCCCTTGGTGGCCCTGGTCCGGGCCGGGTCCGGCGGCGTGCCTTTCCCGGAGGCGGAGCTCCTGCAGGTCGGCGTCCAGCTCGACCTGTGCCGCCGCTACGGGCGCCTGCCCTTCTGGGTGGGGGAGGCCCTGGGCTACGCCCTCCAGGATGAGCTCCTGGGCGAGGTCCAGGCCATCTCCTTCCACCCGGGAGGTGCCGTTCCCGAGGAATGGGGGGTGGGCTGGGGGCATCGGGCGGCCGAGCTCCTCCTGGCCCCGGGCTTCCAGCCTGCCTCCCTGGCCAGGGGCAGCGGCCAGAGCTTCCTCGATGACGTGGCCCGGGCGCGCCTCGGGACGGCACGGTGGTGGCTGGCCCGGGCGGGCGAGGACCTGGCGCGCTTCCTGGAGCGGCTGGCCCGGGAGCGGGGCGAGGCGGCCCTGGACGTACCCTTCGAGCCCGGAGGGCCGGTCCAGGCGACCTGGCTCGCGGAAGTCTTCGGCGCGGACTGGCCGGCCCGGGCCGGGACCTGGCTGGCCTCCCTGCCGCCGGTGGGCGGCCAGGAGGGCGAGGAGCTGGCGCTCGCCAGCGTTCTCGAGGAGCTCGAGGAAGCGGGCCTGCGGGCCTGGCCGGCCCAGGACGTGGGCCTGGTCCTGTATTCGGACCTCCGGGCCCGGGAGGCCCGGGAGATCCTGGCCCGGTGTCGGCGCGGGCTCCGCTTCCTGGACGACGCCCTGGGGAAGTCGTCCCGGGAAGAGGCGCCGCTCCGTCTCCTGGTGATCCAGGGGGGGGGGCTCTGGCAGCGAAGCCTCCACGCCCTGGCCACGGACCTGCCGGCCGAGGCGAGCTACCTGATGCAGGCGAAGGCGAGCGCCGGCTTCACCCTCTACCGGCCGACCGTGAGCGCCCTCTACCTGGGCTTTCCGGGGCAGGAGGAGATGCTGCCGGCCAACAGCGCCCTGCACAACGCCGTCCACCTGGACCTGGCGCGCCGCCACGGCCTCGTGCCCCTGTGGCTGGCCGAGGGTCTGGCCTGTGCCGTGGAGGATCGGGTCACCGGCGAGGTCTGGGGCAACTGGTACCGGGACTCCTTCGTCTACACCGTCTCCCACGGGACGTGGCGGCAGAGTGCGGCTCGGGCGGTACAGAAGGAGGGCGACAAGGCCCTGCCGCGGCTCTATGCCTACCCGGCCCGACCTTTCGAGGAGAGGTCCGCCTGGCTGGCCTTCGCCTTCGCCGTCTACGGACTGGAGGCGGACCGGACCGGTTTCCGGGCCTTCCTCGCCGCCCTGGAGAAGACCGCCCGCCGGGTGCCCATGCGCGGCCGCCACCGGCCCGGGCCGGAGGAGACCGCGGCCCTGGTGGCGGCCGCCTTCGGTCCCGACTTCCCCGAGGCCTTCCGGCGCTGGTGGAGCCGGGCACCGGACCGGCCCAGGCGCTAGCCTGGGCGGCATGCTCCTCCTCCTCCTGGCCATGGCTGCCAGCCCCACCGTACCCGCCCAGGCGGACCCGCCGCCGGCGCTGCCGCCCAAGGAGGGCCAGATCTTCCCGAACCTCGGCTTCCCCCGGCTGCTTGCCGACGGCCGCCTGACGCCGGAGCTGCATCGTCTCTCGGAGTGGCGGGGGCAGAAGGTCCTGCTGATCCAGTTCGCTTCCTGGTGAGCGGGCTGCCGGCGCCACGTACCGGTCTGGTACGCTCGTTCCCGGCGCTGGGCTCGCGAGCACGACCTGCAGGTCGTCGGTCTGATCCAGGAACAGCATCCCGAACGCTGCGCCCTCTTCTGCCAGTGGCAGCAGCTGGACTTCCCGATCCTGGTGGACACCCTCAACCGGATCCGGGTGGCCGCCGTCCCCCTGGTCTGGGCCCTGGACGAGCACGGCGTCCTGCGGCGCACCCGGCCGGACCCGGACTGGCTGGAGAAGGAGTTCCTGGACCGGGACTTCCCCCCCCCTGAAGGGGAGGCGGCGGCACCGGCGCTGGCGCCGGGCGAGACCGCTTTCCTGGCCGGTCGCCTGGACGAAGCCGTGGCGGCCTTCCAAGCGCGGCTGGCCGCCGCGCCGGCGGACGCCCGGGCCGGCTTTGGCCTGGGCTGCGCCCTCCGAGCCCGCTTCGACCGGAGCCTGGCGGCCGGCCAGCCGGCGGTGGCGGACTTCCGGGAGGCGGTCCGGGCCTGGAGCCGGGCCCTGGAGCTGGAGCCGGCCAACTACATCTGGCGGCGGCGCCTGCAGCAGTACGGGCCGGTCCTGAAGAAGCCCTACCCCTTCTACGACTGGGTGGCCAGGGCCCGGGAGGAGCTGCGGCGCCGGGGCGAGGTCCCTGTCCGCCTGCCGGTGGAGCCCCGGGGGGCCGAGCTGGCGGCGCCGGCCCGGGACTTCGCTCCGGCCGCCGCCCCGGTCCTCGAGCCGGGCCTCGAGGGCCTGCCCCGGGACCGGCAGGGCCTGATCCGGGTTGCGGCCCTGGTCGTGCCCGAGCCGGTGCGCCCGGGGAGCACCGCCCGGGTGGTCCTCTGGTTCACCCCGGACCCGGCCCGGGAGGTCCATTGGAGCAACGACGCCGGCCCCCTGCGCCCCCACCCGGATGGGACGGGGGCGGCGGACCGGCGGCGGCCCGTGGCACCCGGCCCCGCCGGGCAGGAGACC
>CAYMFV010000240.1:0-4972 GCA_964389745.1 uncultured Planctomycetales bacterium
ACCAGGAGCTCACCTGCCACGCCGTGAGGCCTTCGACCGTGCCGACGGCCACCGCGGCGGGATCTTCCCGGGCCACGGACCAGACCACCGGCCCGGGGGACGGCGGCGTCTCCCGGTCGCAGGCAGGGCCGGCGGCGAGGAGGAGGGTGCCGGCCACCGGGAGGATCCGTCGCCAGGGAGGGCTCATGGTCGGAGCCGATGGTAGTAGCCGCCGGGCAGGCGCCGGACCCGGCCCTCAAGCTCGAGCTCGGCCAGGAGCTCGAGGACCTCGCCGGCCTCCCGGCCGAGCTCCGCCGCCAGTTCCCCGGCCGTCCGGTCGCCCCGCTCCAGGGCTGCCAGGAGAGGGGACTCCTGGGCCGGGGGCAGGGCCGCCGGCGGCGCCAGGAGGGTGAGGAAGGCCAGGACGTCCTCGGGCCCCTCGGCCAGGTTCGCTCCCTCCCGGAGGAGGCGATGGACGCCCTGGGAGACGACGCTGTCTACTGGGCCAGGGATGGCGAAGACCTCTCGGCCGAGCTCGGCGCCGGCGCCGGCGGTGATCATGGAGCCGGAGCAGGCCGTGGCCTGGACCACCACAACGGCCCGGGAGAGGGCGGCGAGGATGCGGTTGCGCCGGGGGAAGTTGCCCCGGTGGGGCCGGGTCGCCACCGGGAACTCGCTGACCACCGCGCCGCCGCCGGCGAGCACTCGCTCCAGGAGCGGCCGGGCCTCGGGGGGGTAGGGGCGGCCCAGGCCGGAGCCGAGGACCGCCACGACCCGGCCGCCGGCCTCCAGGGCGCCCTCCATGGCCGCCCGGTCCACGCCCCGGGCCGCTCCCGACACCACCACGACGCCGGCGCCTGCCAGACCGAGACCCATGCGCCGGGCCTGGCTCCGGCCGTAGGGGGTGCAGGCCCGAGCCCCCACCACGGCCACCCGGTGGCGCTCTGCCCCGAGGACAGCCGTGTCCCCCAGGGCCAGGAGGACGGGGGGGGGGAAGGCCAGGTCCTCCAGCGCCGGCGGCCAGCCCGGGCTGCCCGGGCAGAGGACGGTGGCGCCCAGGTCCTCGGCGGCGGCCAGCTCCTCCCGACCCCGGGCGAGGATGGCCCGCCCGTCGGGGAGGGTGGCCACCGCTGTCCGGGCACTGCCGTGGGCATGGAGGAGCCGGCGGATCCGGGCCGGTCCCAGGCCGGCGACGGCGTTCAGCCCGAGGCGGGCCAGGACCTCCCCGCTCTCCATGCCTGGAGGACGGGGTCGGACCCGGAAGTTACGCGGGGACTAGCAGCCTGCTAGTGGCCGTGGCCGTCGTCCAGCCCGGCGACCCCCTTCCAGAGGTCCTCGAGCCGGGGCTCCAGGACCGCCGCCGGGGCCAGGGCCTTCACGTAGAGGGGGCCGTGGGCGCCCTGGACCACCGCCCCGGCCAGCATCCAGCCCTCCCGGGGCGGGCCGCCGCCGAGCTGCTGGACGGCGGTCAGGGTGCCCTTGAGGACGATGGTGGTGGTGGGACGCTTCGCCCCTTCCAGGGTGCCCCGGTGTACACCTTCGGCACCGCCCTCCACCTCGAACTGGCCGATCCAGCGTTGGATGTTGCTCTCCACGAGGTCGCTGCGCTCGCCCAGGTAGGAGATCGTGCAGACGCCGGGGTCCTCTCCCGGGATCTCCCACTTCGCCAGGTAGAAGGACATGCCCGGCGGCACCGCCACCCAGCCGGCGGGCACCTCCATGTGCGCCTCGAGCTTCGGCGCGGGGCGCGCGGCCGGGGCCTCCGCCGGAGCGTTGGTGCCGGCGTGGGGGTCGGGGCTTCCTTCCCCGAAGGCCCCGGTGGGATCGGGCGCCTTCATGCAGCCGGTGAGGGCCAGGAGGGCCGGAGCGAGGAAGAGGGCGTGGATGAGGCGCATGGCCAGGAGAGTCTAGCCTCGACCTAGAATGTTGGCATGTTCCGGATCGCCCTGGCCAGCACCGTCCTGCTCCTTGCGGCCTGCCCCGAGACCCGGGTGGAGGTGACCACGGAGGTCCAGTCCGCCGGGACGGTGCTGCGCACGGTGCGCATTCGCACCACCGACGACGACCGCCCGGCTCCCCTGCCCGAGGATCTCCGGGACCCGGCCCCGGGCTACGTGGTCCTGCGCCGGGGCGAGGGCGTCCTGGAGGCCACGGGCAGCTTCCCCGCCGCCGAGGTCCCGCCGGCCTTCGCCTTCGTCGCCGAGGGCATGGCCCGCCAGGCCGGGAGCAGCACCACCTACCGGGCCGAGGACTGGGTCCTCTACACCCGGCACCGCTTCCAGGAGACGGTCCGGGACGTGGTGGATCCCGACGACATCCGGGATGCCCTGGACGAGGGCGCCGGGGTCCTGGTGGACCTCCTCCGGCGCTCCTTCCAGGAGCTCCTGGGCGAGGACTTCGATGCCACCGTCCTCCGGGCCCGTTTGGACGGGGACCTCCGCCGCCTCCTCCGGGAGGTCGTCTTCCTGTCCTGGCAGATCCTGGGTACCAGCCGGGAGCCGTTCCTGGAGGTCCTTCCCGACCGCCTGGCCCCCCTCCTCCGCCGTCATGGCCTGGACCTGACGGCGGCAGATCTGGCCACGACCCTGGAAGGAGACGAGGACGCTCCGGAGACGCGGCGGGTGCGCCAGGCGGTGGCCGCCTGGCTGCAGGCCGGACTCGTGCCCCGCAAGGGTGGGGAGCGGGTGCCGGTGGTGCCCGACCTGGAGCCCCTGCTCTTCGACGGGCCCTTCGGCGCCAGCTTCCAGGTGGCCGTGCGCCAGCACTTCGGCTCGGAGGCGGCGTTCCGGGACTGGTGGAAGCAGCTGGAGCTGCGCATCTTCGGCATCTTCGGCCAGGGCCGGGAGCTGCGCTTCCACCTCCGGGTCCACATGCCCGGCGAGCTCCTCCGGAGCAGCGGCTGGCTCGACAACGCCGGCTGGAGTTTCCTGGAGTTCCCGGCCCGGGATGCCTATCCCTCCGGTGCCGGCATCACCTGCGAGTCCGTGGAGTGGAACGGCACGGCCCTGGCGGCCCTGCCCGGGCTCTCCCTGGTGACGGACAACGCCACCGCCCTGGCCTGGACCTGGGTCCTCGGCGAGGGCCCCGAGGGCGGGCCGGAACCCGCCCGGGCCGACCTGCTGCGCCGCTGCGTCGCGGCCCGGAGCCTCGCGCCCCTGGAGGAGGCCATCGCCGAGCTGGCAGAGCAGGGTCGGGAGGGAGAGGTCCGGCGGCGCCTGGAGGGACTCCTCGCCTGGCTCCAGGGCCGGCGGGGATGAGGCAGGGCGGGCCGCCCGGATCCGCCAGTACGCCGCCGGACCTGTTCCGGCTGGCGGCGCCCCTGGTGGTCTCCTTCTGGCTGCGCCAGGCCCTGATCCTCCTGGACAACGTCTACGCCGGCATGCTCACGGGCCTGGAGGACGCCAGCCAGGCGGCCATCGGTCTCACGGCGCCCTTCGACTTCCTGATGATCGCCTGCTGGGTGGGGACCTCGAACGGGCTCACCGCCCGTCTGGGGGCCGCCATGGGCGCCGGCGACCACCGCCGGGTGGAGGACCTGAAGCGTGGTGCCGCCCGCATCGTCGCCACCCTGGTCCTCCTCTTTCTCGGCCTGGCGGCGGCCCTCTTCCTCCTGGCCGGCCGCCTGGGCCTGGACCCGGTGGTGGCGGGCCAGTTCCGCATCTACGCCGGGGTCCTCCTGGCGGGCTCGGCCTTCACCTCCTTCTGGTCCATCCTTCCCGACTCCCTGGTCAAGGCCCACCACGACACCCGCTCCACGATGTGGGCGGGCCTGCTCTCGGGCTTCTGTAACGCCATCCTGAACACCCTCTTCGTCCTCGGCTTCGGCTGGGGCATCTTCGGCATCGCCCTGTCCACGGTCCTCGGCCGCCTGGCGGGGCTGGCCTACGCCCGGCACCGGGCCGCCGTCCACGAGCGCCGGCGCCTGGCCGGCGTCCATGGCCTTCCCGGGGGGGGGGAGGACCGGCCGGCCCGGGCCATCCTGGCCATCGGCGTGCCCTCGGGCCTGACCTTCGTCCTGATGGCCGTGGAGAGCCTGGCGGTGAACGGGCTGCTGGCCCGGGGCCCGGAGCCTACGGCCGCCCTGGCGGCCTGGTCTGTCTACGACCGGATCGCCCGCTTCCTGGCCATGCCCCTGATCGCCGCCGGCGTGGCCATGCTGCCCCTGGCGGCCCGGCTCTGGGGAGCCGGCCAGGTGGGGGCGGTGGTCCGGGAGGCGCGCCGGGGGGTGCTGGCCGGCGCCCTCTGGGCGGTCGCCGGGGTCCTGCCCCTGGCCTGGCTCCTCGGCCCCTGGGTGGCCCGCTCCTGGACGGGCAGCGACATCGCCCGGAGCTTCGCCCTGGACGCCCTGCCCTTCGTGGCCCCGGCCGTGCTGCTCCAGGCGCCCCTGTTCCTCTTCCGGGCCGCCCTGGAGGGCATGCAGCGGCCCCGTCCCGGCCTGCTGGTGGCCCTGGCCCGGGCCTGCCTCCTGGTGGTCCCGGGTGTGGCCCTGGGCCTGCACCTGGCCGGACGCCTGGGCTGGCCGCCCATGTGGGGGGCCTGCGGTGGCTACGTCCTGGGCCTGGCCGGCGCCGCCGCCCTGCTCTCCTGGTGGATGGTCCGGGTGGTGGCCGAGTCGGATTCCCGGAGGAAGACGTAGACCCACTCGGGTCGGAGCAGGAGGCGCCGGGCTGCCCGGGCGTGGGGCCGGAAGCCGACGCCGGCGGCCAGGGCCTCCAGCTCGGCGTGGGCCATCGGGGGGGGGAGGGTCCGGGGACGGAGGACAGCCGCCGGGTGCCAGGAGACGAGGACCAGGTAGCGACGGGTGCTCCGAGCCAGGGCCGCCAGGAGCTGCCGGCGCTCCGCCGGCGCCACGCCGGCCAGCCCCCGGGGCGCCACCGCGGCCAGCACCGCCGCCGGCGCCACGGCGGCCAGGCCATCCAGGCCGGGCCCCGCCTCGAGGACCCGGTCGCCCCGGGCCTCCCGCAGGCCCGCCGCCAGGGCGCGTTCCTCGCCG
>CAYMFV010000241.1:0-4959 GCA_964389745.1 uncultured Planctomycetales bacterium
GCCTTCGCGGCCGCCGTGGAGCACGCGGCGGCCGTTCTCGCCGCCGGCGAGCGCCGGCTGGCCCGGCCCGGGGCGGCCCCCGCCCGCTAGAGTGTGCCGCCCATGTCCCGCACCCCCGTCATCGCCGGCAACTGGAAGATGCACCTGACGAGGCGCAAGGCCTCGGCCCTGGCCCGGGACGTGGCGGCGCACCAGGGCATGGCCGACCACCGCCGCTGCCTCGTCTTCCCCACCTTCCTGCACCTGGACCACGTCCGCCGCAACCTGAAGGGCAGCAACGTCGTCCTCGGCGCCCAGAACTGCCACGAGGAGAAGGAAGGCGCCTTCACCGGCGAGGTCTCGGCCCCCATGCTCCGGGACATGGGGGTGAAGGTGGTCCTGGTGGGCCACTCCGAGCGCCGCCACGTCTTCGGGGAGGGCGACGAGCGCATCCGCCGGAAGGTCCGGGCCGTGCTCCGGGCCCGGCTCGAGTGCATGCTCTGCGTCGGCGAGACCCTCGAGGAGCGGGACGCGAGCCGCACCGAGGAGGTCCTGGAGCGCCAGGTCCGGGCCGGCCTGGCGAAGGTCCGGCCCGACCAGGTGCCCCGGGTGAGCCTCGCCTACGAGCCGGTCTGGGCCATCGGCACCGGCCGCACCGCCACCCCGGAGATGGCCCAGGAGGCCCACGCCCACCTCCGGGCCCTGGTGGCGGATATCATGGGAGCCGAGGCTGCCGCCGCCCTGCCCATCCTGTACGGGGGCAGCGTCAAGCCTGCCAACGCCGCCGAGCTCCTGGCCTGCCCCGACGTGGACGGGCTCCTGGTGGGCGGTGCCTCCCTGGGGATCGGGACCTTCGGCCCGATCCTGGACGCCGCCCCGCCGCCGGCGGCCTGACCGTCATGCTTCAGTTCCTCCTCTACCTCGTCTTCTTCCTCTCCTCGGTCCTCCTGATCGTGGTGGTCCTGGTCCAGGAGGGCAAGGGAGGCGGCCTCACCGACGCCTTCGGGGGCGCCGGCACCGAGACCTTCGGGGTCCGGGCCGGCAACATCAACCGCTTCACCTTCGGGGTCTTCGCGGTCATGATTCTCTCGGCCATGGCCATCCACTGGACCGCGGGCAGCCCGGACTCAGGCTCGGTCCTCAACCAGGGCGACATGGCGGCGCCGCCGGCCGCCGGTGCGCCGATCGAGCCCGGAACCCCGCCGGCCCTCCCGCCCGGCCAGTAGGAGGAGGTTTGGGCGCCGACACCGGATCCCCGGAAACGGCCTCCTCGGAGCGGATCCTGGAGGCCCTGCGGGATTGCGACGCCCTCCTGGAGGGTCACTTCCTCCTCTCCAGCGGCCGCCACGCCAGCCGCTACATCCAGTGCGCCCGCCTCCTCCAGCACCCCGAGCGGGCCGCCGCCGCCTGCGCCGAGCTGGCCGAGGGCATCTGCATCGCCCACGGGGACGAGCGCCCCTGCGACGTGGTGGTGGGGCCGGCCCTCGGGGCCGTGACCCTGGCCTACGAGATGGCCCGGGCTCTGGGCGTCCGGGGCCTCTTCGCCGAGCGGGACACCGACGGCGGCTTCACCCTGCGCCGGGGCCTCCGGGTCGAGGCCGGAGAGCGGGTCCTGGTGGTGGAGGACGTGGTCACCACCGGTCGCAGCGTCCGGGAGGTCCTGGACCTCCTCCGGGGACTGCGGGCCCGCCCCGTGGGGGTGGCGGCCATCGTCAACCGCAGCGGCCGCCCGAACCCCTTCGGGGAGCTGCCCTTCTACCGCCTGGCGGACCTGGAGGTCCCCTCCTGGGAAGCCGAGGCCTGCCCCCTGTGCCGGGAGGGGAACCTGCCCCTGATGAAGCCCGGCAGCCGCCCGGACCTGGCCTGAAGGAGGGCATGGTCCCCGCCGCCGCCCCCCCCCTCCGGAGCATGACGGGCTACGGGCGGGGGGCCGCGGCCGCTCCCGGCGTCCGGGCCGAGGTGGAGCTGCGCTCTGTGAACGGCAAGGGGCTGCACCTGAAGGTCCGGGTCCCCGGCGAGCGCCTGGACCTGGAGCCGGCCCTGGAGGAGATCCTGCGCCGCTCCCTGGTCCGGGGCACGGTCCAGGGGCAGGTGCGCACCCAGGTCCTGGACCCCCGGCCGGCGGCCCTCCAGCGCCCCCTCCTGCGGCGCTACCTCCAGGAATGGCGCCGGGCCGAGCGGGAGTTGGGCCTCGAGGCCCGGGACCCGACCCTGGCGGATCTCCTGGCCCTGCCCGGGGCGGTGGCCGCCGCCGAGGAGGAGGCCCGGGTCGGCCGGGCCGTCCGCCGGGCGGTGGTGGCCGCCGCCCGGGAGGCCCTGGCCACCCTCCTGACCTCCCGGGAGCGGGAGGGCCAGCGCCTGCGCCGGGAGCTCCTGGGGCTGGTGCGCCGCCTCGAGGCCTGCCGGCGCCGGGTGGAACGGGCCCTGCCCGCCGCCCGCCGGGCCTTCGAGGACCGCCTCCGGGAGCGGGTCCGCAGTGCCTGGGAGGCGGCCGGGGTCCAGGAGCCCCTGGACCTTGCCCGGGAGCTGGTCTACCTCGCCGAGCGGGCCGACGTCCGGGAGGAGCTGGCCCGCCTGGGCATCCACCTGGCTCGCCTCCGGTCCCTCCTCGAGGGGGGGGGAGCAGTGGGCCGGGAGCTGGAGTTCCTGGCCCAGGAGTGCCAGCGGGAGGTCAACACCCTGGGCAGCAAGTCCGCCGACGCCCGGCTCTCCCGGGAGATCGTGGCCATGAAGCTGGCCGTCCAGCAGGTCAAGGAGCAGGCCGCCAATGTCGAGTGACGGGGGGGGGCAACGAGGGCGCCTGATCGTCATCTCCGGGCCTTCGGGCTCCGGCAAGTCGACCCTCTGGCACCGGCTGGTCCAGCACCCGCGGATGCACTTCTCGGTCTCGGCCACCACTCGGCCGCCCCGGCCTGACGAGGTGGATGGGCGCGACTACCACTTCCTGTCCGCGGCGGAGTTCCACCGGCTCCTGGACGAGGACGCCTTCCTGGAGCACGCCGAGGTCCACGGCCATCACTACGGGACCCTGCGCCGGGAAGTGGAGGCGGCCATGGATCGGGGCGAGGACGTGCTCCTCGAGATCGACGTTCAGGGGGCGGCCCAGGTCCGCCGCAGCGGCCTGCCGGCGGTCTCCATCTTCGTCCTGCCCCCCTCCCTCGGGGAGCTGGAGCGGCGGCTTCGAGCCCGGGGAACCGAGGACGAGGCGACGCTGCGCCGGCGCCTGGCCAATGCCGCCCGGGAGATGGAGGAGGCCCGACACTACGATCATCAGGTGGTGAACGACGACCTGGAGCGGATGGTGGCCGAGGTGGAGAGGCTGCTCGGCCTCCAGGACCCGGCCAAGGAGGCCCGGCGATGAGCGAGATCCTGGTGGGCGTCGGCGCCTCGGCGGCCTGCTTCAAGGCCGTCGCCCTCTGCTCCGCCCTGGCCCGGGCCGGCCACGGGGTCACCGCCGTCCTCACGCCGGCAGCCACCCGGCTGGTCTCCCCCCTCCAGTTTGCCGCCGTCACCGGCCGCCGGGCCGCCTGGGACGAGTGGCAGCCCGAGGATCCTGCGGCCATGGACCACCTGGCCCTGGCTCGCCGGGCCGAGCTCCTGGTGGTGGCCCCGGCCACCGCCGACCTGATCGGCGTCCTGGCCCACGGGCTGGCGCCCCACCTCCTGGGTTCCCTGGTCCTGGCCCTGGAGCCCGACAAGCCGCGGCTCTTCGCCCCGGCCATGAACCCGGTCATGTGGCGGCACCCGGCGGTGGCCAGGAACGCCCGCCTTCTCGAGGAGGACAGCTGGCGGCGTCTGGGGCCGGCCTCGGGACCGACGGCCTGTGGCGAGGAGGGGCCCGGGCGCATGCTCGAGCCCGAGGAGATCGCCGCCGCCATCGACCTGGCCCTGTCCGGCGGCTCCTGAAACCATGCGTGTCCTGGTCACGGCCGGTCCCACCCGGGAGCCCCTGGATCCGGTCCGTTACCTGTCCAACCGGAGCAGCGGTCGCATGGGCTACGCCGTCGCCCGGGCTCTTCTCCGGGAGGGCCACGAGGTGGTCCTGGTGAGCGGCCCGGTGAGCCTGCGGCCGCCCCGGGGCGCCCACCTGGTCCGGGTGGAGACCGCACGGGAGATGCTGGCGGCCTGCCGCCGCCACTGGCCCCGCTGCGACGCGGTGGTGGGGGTGGCCGCGGTGGCCGACTGGCGCCCGGCCCAGGTGTCCGCGGAGAAACACAAGCGCCGCGAGGAGGAGTCCTTCCACCTGGAGCTCGTCCCCAACGCCGACGTCCTCGCCACCCTGGCGGCGGAGAAGGGCGACCGCCTGGCCGTGGGCTTCGCCCTGGAGACCGGCGACGGCCGGGCCGAGGCCCTGCGCAAGCTCCGGACCAAGCACCTGGACTGGATCGCCTGGAACGGACCCGAGGCCCAGGACGCGGAGCGGGCCACCCTGGTGCTCCTGGACCACACCGGGCGGGAGAAGGTCCTGGGACCGGCGCGGAAGGACAACCTGGCCCGGGCCCTGGTCCGGACCGTCTTCCCTCGCTAGGATTCCCGTTGCCGTGGCACGATCCAGGAAGAGGCGGGCGCGCCGCCGGCGGGGCGGCACCGCGGAGCAGCTTGGCTTCGTGGCGGAGGGCCTGGGCCTGGTCCTCTCCTGGGTGGCCGTGGCCCTGGCGGCCCTCTGGGCCCTCCTCTCCTGGACCCTGCTCCGCCTCTGGCGGGCCCTGTCCTCGCCCCACGGGCGCCAGTCGGTGGGCCTGGTCATGGCGGCGGTCATGCTCTACGCCCTGGTCGCCATGCTCGACTTCCGCTCCGGGGCGCCCTGGGAGAACGTCTGCGGCACCCTGGGCCACGAGCTGGCGGACCTGCTGCTCCGGAACCTGGGTGTCGGCGCCTACGTGATTCCGGTCCTCGGGGCCTTCTGGGGTCTCGCCACCCTCTTTCGGAGGGGGGGGCGACTGCCGGGGGCCCGGGCCCTGGGAGTCCTGGGCCTGGCCC
>CAYMFV010000242.1:0-4953 GCA_964389745.1 uncultured Planctomycetales bacterium
CCCGGGGTTACGCTTCCCCGGGTACTCCGCCTCCAGCAAGGGGGGCCAGTATCTGCGTCGTGGTCTACCAGGCCGCCCGCAGCTCGATGGGCAGCACGAACTGCGACCCGGGCCCCCTCTCGGCCAGGAAGAACTGCAACCGGGCAAAACCCTCCAGACGATTCCCCGGCAGGGGCAGCTCGAGCATGGCGAAGTGCAGATTGCTCCCCCAGTCCACGGACCGGGCGCGGCGCAGCACCCGCCAGCTGCCACCGGGGTCCAGGACGGCCAGGGAGGCCTCGAAGGGCCGGTCGTGGAGGGCGCGGACCACCAGCGTCGCCTGCCCCTGGCCCTGGGGATAGCGGACCTCCACCGCCGCCTCCCGCAGGCGCATCCCGTGGGCCACGCCGAGAATGCCGTAGGTCGGTGCCCGACCGCTCTGCCAGGCCCGGGCCAGGAGGGGACTCGCCTCCGGGTTGCCGCTGCCCCGGCGGGTGACCACCCCCCCCCGGGAGGCCAGCTCGGCCAGGTGGATGCTGCCGTCCTGGAGGACGGGGACCTGGAGCACGGCGGGCCGGTCACGGCGGAAGTGCCGGCTGGTGGCCCGATCCGTGGGCTCCAGCCACGAGCAGGAACCGGCCAGCACGGCTCCCAGGATGAGGAGGAGGGCGACCGAAAGGCGAGGGGACGAGGCCATGGGGGTCGGGCCAGGGCTGAGATGTGCCGTTGTAGCAGGGCCGTGGCGCCCCGGCCTCAGGTCCAGGCGTGGAAGCGCCCCTCCCGGATCCGGAGGATGGAGCCGATGGTGGTGGCGGCGTTGATCAGCCCCACGTGGGTATAGGCCTGGGGAAAGTTGCCGAGGAGCTCCCCGGTGGCCATGTCCACGTCCTCGGAGAGGAGGCCCATGGGGTTGGCGTAGGCGGTGATGCGCTCGAAGGTCGCCATGGCCTCGTCCAGGCGGCCGGCCAGGGCCAGGGCTTCCACCCACCAGAAGGAGCAGATGGTGAAGGCGCTCCTCGGCTTGCCGAAGTCGTCCTCGTGGACGTAGCGCATGACTCCCCGGTCCCGCACCAGGATCTCCCGGTAGCGTTGCAGGGTCGAGAGGAAGCGCTCGTCGGTGGCCGGCAGCAGGCCGATGGCCGGGAGCAGGAGCACCGAGGCATCGGCATGCTCGCCCTCGTAGGCCTGGACGAACATCTGCTTCTCCCGGTTGTAGGAGCGCTCCAGGATGCGCGCCCGGAGCTGGTCGGCCTCCCGCTGCCAGCCCCCGGCATCCCGGTCCTTGCGGAAGTGCCGGGCGATGGCGGCGCCGTGCTGGAGGGCGGCCCAGCACATGGCCTGGGAGAAGGTGTGCAGGCGCGGCTTGTCCCGGTACTCCCAGATGCCCAGGTCCGGGTCGTTGGCGGCGATCCGGGCCTCCAGGACCAGGCGCTCCACCAGGGGGTACCAGGACAGGGGGTCGTGGTACTCGACCCGTTCGTCCAGGAGGAAGGTGCGCAGGCAGAGGATGACCTCGCCCATGAGGTCGTTCTGGAGCTGCTCCGCCGCCTGGTTGCCGACCCGCACCGGCTTCGTGCCCCGGTACCCGTCCAGGTGGTCCAGGGTCTCCTCGGGCAGGCTGCGCTCGCCGCCGATGCCGTACAGCGGTTGCAGGGGGCCGGCCTCGGCCACGTCCCGGAGGAACTGGATGAAGTTGCGGCCCTCCTGGAAGTGGGCCAGACGGCGCAGGGCCTCGACGGTGAAGGCGGCGTCCCGGAGCCAGCAGAAGCGGTAGTCCCAGGTCCGGGGTTCACCCAGGGTCTCGGGGATGCTCGTGGTGCTGGCGGCGATGACGGCGCCGGTCTGGTCGTAGGCGTGGAGCTTCAGGCACAGGGCCGAGCGGATCACCTGCCGGTCGGCGAAGCCCGGCAGGGCGATGGCCTGGGCCCACTGGCGCCAGCCGGCGATGGTCAGGTCCAGGTCCCGCCGGATCTCGTCCATGTGCGGGTGGCCGAGGGTGGTCTCCCCGAAATCCAGGCCGAAGTAGCGGGGCCGATCCAGCCTGAAGGGCTGGCCGCTGATCACGTAGGGGGCCGGGACGTTGCTGAACAGGCGGGCCGGGATCTGGCAGCCGGTGACAGTCACGCCCTCGGCAGTGGGCACCAGGGCCGGCTTGAGACGTCCGTAGTCGGGCCGGGGGTCGAACTGGACGCTGATCCGCGGGTGGCCCTCCACCGGCACCAGGAAGCGGATCAGGCGCAGGGGCGCCCGGGCCCGCAGGCCGGCCGGGATCCGCGGCATGAAGTCGAAGAGGTCCCAGGCGGCGCCCTCGTGCTCGAAGCGGGTCACCAGGACGTTGGTGTTGCGCACGTACTTCATGCGCCCGCGAATGGGCCGGCCATCCACCAGGAAGCGCCAGGTCCCCCCCCTCCGGGTGTCCAGGAGCCGGGCGAAGACGGAGGGACTGTCGTAGCGGGGGGCGCAGAGCCAGTCGATGCCCGTGTCCGGGTGCACCAGGGCGAGCAGGGCCCCGTTGCCGATGACCCCGTGTTCCAGGCGCATCCCGCCCTCCGGGGCGAGGTCCTCGCTCGTCTCCATCCAGGCTGTCCTCCGTGTGCTCGGGCCGGCCGGGTGGCGACCGGGCAGGTGATGCTAGGTCCGCAGGACCTATCGGCCAATCCCGAGCCGCCGCTGGAGGTGGGGGAACAACCGCGGTTGACGCCCCGTCGGTTCCGTGGGAGCATGCCTCTTGCCCCTTCGCCCCTCGGGTGCTGCCCGGGGGATCCCCTCGCCCAGCCCCCTGACCAGCCCATGCGACTTCGAGCCATCCTGTCCGTCCTGCCCCTCCTCCTGCCCCTGGCCGCCTTTGCCCCGGCCCAGGAGGCGCCGCCGGCCGTCCCGGCCTGGGAGGAGGAGCCCGGCGTCCTCGAGTTCTCCGGCCGGATGATCGTCCGGCCCCTCCAGGAGATCGACCTCCAGGCCCGGGGCCTGACCGCCGCCGAGGCCCGGCGCACCCACGCGGCCGCCGCCGCCCTCCTGGATCCCTGGCGGATCCGCTACTACGCCGATGTGGACGAGCACATCGTCCGCGTTCCCGATGGCCTGGACGAGAGCACCTTCGCCGCCCTCCTCCTGGGCCAGGGGCTCTACGAGTACGCCCACCCGGACTGGATCTGCTACCCCCTCGGTGCGCCGAACGATCCCTACTTCGGCAACCAGTGGCAGCACGTGAACATCAGCTCGGTGGCCGGCTGGGACATCCACACCGGCGACCCGAGCACGATCGCCGCCTGGATCGACACCGGCGTCGACCTGAACCACCCCGACCTGGCCCCGGCCCTGGTGCCCGGCTACAACTCGGTGGACAAGCTGGAGCAGGCCAATGGCGGCGACGTCCAGGACATCAACGGCCACGGCACCTTCGTGGGCGGCTGCATCGGCGCCGTCGGCGACAACGGCATCGGGGTGGCCGGGGTCGGCTGGAACCTGTCCCTGATGCCGGTCAAGACCAGCAACCTCTCCAGTGGCGGCGCCTACCTCTCCGACATCCTGGACGGCGCCCGCTGGGCGGTGCAGAACGGTGCCAAGACGGCCAGCGCCTCCTACAGTGGCGTCGACAACGCCTCCGTCGGCACCACCGGGACCCAGATCAAGGCCGATGGCGGCCTCTTCTTCTACGCGGCCGGCAACGCAGGCAGCGACCTGGGCAGCTTCGACTACCCGGACACGGTCGTGGTCGGCGCCACCGACTCCAGCGACAACCGGGCCTCCTGGTCCAACTACGGCACGCCCATCGACGTGGTGGCGCCCGGCGTCTCGGTCTGGTCCACGACCCTCGGCGGCGGCTACGGCTCGGGCAGCGGCACCTCCTTCTCGACGCCCATCGCCAACGGCGTGACCGCCATGGTCTGGTCGGCGAACCCCTTCCTGGATCCGGACGGTGCCCAGCAGATCCTGTACACGAGCTGCGACAACATCGGCTCCTCCTTCTACTACGGCAACGGCCGGGTGAACCTGGAGAACGCCCTGAACGCCGCCATCACCGGGTCCCTGGTCCTGACGGGCGGCCCCCTGGTGGCCGGCCAGCCGGCAACCCTGGACGTGACCGGGGCCGGCGCCAACGTCATGGTCTACTTCGGCTACTCCCTGGATGGCATCGCCGCCGTGCCGGTGCCCTCCATCCAGACCAGCATCGGCCTGGTGAACGCCGTGCTCATGGGCCAGGACCAGGCGGACGCCGGCGGCAACGCCAGCCTGACGGTGAACGTGCCGGGGAGCGCCACGGGCATCCAGGTCTGGATCCAGGCGGCCCAGTCGGGCGACGCCTCGAACATCCTGGACCTGATCGTCCAGTAGACGATGGCGGTCTCGCCGGGGGGGCAAGCCCCCGGCGAGGTCAGGTCAGAGTTGCGCCCTTGCGGACGGGGCGGGCCGGCAGGAGCTGGCCCGCCTCGCCCCACAGACGCTGCACCCGGGCCTGGAGGCGAGCCGCCAGCTCGGTGGCGGCGCCGGCCCGGGTCAGGATCAGGAGGGCGCTGCCGGCGCCCGAGAGGGTGGCGGCCAGGGCCCCGGCCCGGCGGGCGAAGGCGAGCAGGCGGTCGGCACCGGTGAGCAGTCGCAGGCGGGCAGCCACGTGCAGCTCGTCTTCCACGCCGGCGGCGAGGACGGCCGCCTCCAGGGTGCGCAGGCCTTCCAGGAGAAGGGGCACCCGCCGGGCCTGGGTGACGGCGCGCTGGAAGGACACCGAGCTGGGCAGCACCTCCCGGGCCCGCTGGGTCGAGAGGGGGTAGGGGGGGATCACCAGGAGGAAACGCAGCTCCCGGTGCAGGGTCACCGGCAGGTGGGTCCAGCCCTCACCCACCGGGGCCGACCAGTGGGCGCCGCCCAGGAAGGAGGCGGTGGCGTTCTCGGGATGGCCTTCCAGGGCGATGGCCTCGGCCAGGAGTTCCTGCTCCGGCACCCGGCCCCCGGTCAGGGCGTTGCCCAGGAGGAGAC
>CAYMFV010000243.1:0-4937 GCA_964389745.1 uncultured Planctomycetales bacterium
CCCCCTGGAAGCCCCTGGAGTGGAGCCGCCGCCTGCGGGCGGTGGCCCGGAACGGCCTGCACTACGCCCGGGACCCCCACGATCAGGCCCGCTACGAGGAGGTGGCCCGGGTGGCCGCCGAGCTCCTGGCCGCCGCCAGCGGCGAGCCGCCGGCGCAGCTCGCCGCCCTGACCGCCCGGGAAGTGGGCCATGCCACGCCCAAGCTCGGCGTCCGCGCCGCCGTCTTCCGGGACGACCGGATCCTCCTGGTCCGGGAGCGGGCCGATGGCCTCTGGACCGTCCCCGGGGGCTGGGCCGACGTCGGCGAGGCGCCGGCCGCCGGCGCCGCCCGGGAGGTCCAGGAGGAGAGCGGTTTCACTGTGGAGCCGGTGAAGCTGGCCCTGGTCCACGACCAGAGCCTGCACGGCGGGGTGCCCCATCCCGAGCAGGTCGTCAAGCTCTTCTACCTGTGCCGGCTCACCGTCGGCACGGCCCGGAGCAGCGACGAGACCGACGCCGTGGACTTCTTCTCTGCGGACGACCTGCCCCCCCTCTCGCCGCTGCGGGTCACCCGGGAGCAGGTCCGCCTCCTCTTCGCCCACCACCGGGATCCGGGCCGGCCGACGGACTTCGACTGAGGCTGGCGCCCGACCCCGGGTTCAGTCCCGGTCCTGCTTGCGCTCGTCGTAGTAGTCGAGGCGGTCCAGGGGCATCACCACCGAGGTGATGATGTTCTGGGCGTGGGCGACGACCCGCTTGTCGTAGCGATAGGCCAGGGCCGTGGCCGCCAGTTGCCCCCCCCCCTCGGCACGCTGGAGCAGCTCCAGGACCCGGGCGTCGCAGTGGTCGGCCAGGGCGTCGGCCTGCTCGAGGAAGGCGGTGGCTCCTTCCTCGTCCTGGGCCTCGTAGATGTTCCGGGCCTTGACCAGCATCCGGGAGACGGTGTCCTTGAGCTTGACCAGGTCATCCCGGGAGCCGTCCAGGACGCTGGCGCCGGCGTAGGCCAGGTCGAAGATGTTCTTGGCATAGTCGCCGATGCGCTCGGCGTCCTTGACGATGCTCATCAGCGCCAGGCAGATGGGCAGCTCGCCGGTGCCGTGGATGGTGCCGTGGGTGACCACCAGCCGCCGGATCTTGCGTTCGGAGTGGTTGATCCGCTTGTCGGTGGCCCAGATGTCCTCGGCCACGACCTTGGGATCCGTGCCGCCGAGAAGGGCGTTGCTGGCGGCGTCGAAGATGTGCCGGCCGTCCTCGAGCATCTGCCCGAAACGGCGCAGGATCTCCGCCATGCCACTTTGGTGGGGAGCGATGCGCTTGAGCCAGTCGAACATGGTACAACCCCCGATTATAGCAATCAGCGGAACAGGACGATGCCCAGGAGCGGCACCAGCACGAAGACGGTGCCCACGTAGAACAGGACCCAGAGCGGGTTGCGCACGGCCCGATCGGCCAGGCTCCGGGCCAGCCGGATGGGAATCGCCCGGGCCCCGGGAATGGCCAGGACCAGGACCGTTCCCGTGACGTTGAAGAGCAGGTGCACCAGGGCGATGGTGAGGCCGTGGACGTCGGTGGCCAGGGAGGCGATGAGCGCCGTGACGGTGGTCCCGATGTTGGCCCCGAGGGTCACCGGGAAGGCGTTCTCCAGGGTCAGGATGCCCGCCGCACACAGGGGCACCAGGAGGCTGGTGGTGATGCTCGAGGACTGGACCGCCACGGTCATGAGGATGCCGACGGCGATGCCCAGGAGCTGGGAGCGTCCGAGCACTGCGTTCAAGGCCCGCTCGGCGCTCGCGGCGATGACCCGGCGCATGTTCTTGGTGATGGTCGTCAGGCAGAGGACGATGAGCACCAGGGAGACCACCACGAAGAGGGCCGCGGCGCCGTTGCCCTCCAGGCCAGTGACGGCCAGCAGCCCGTCCTCGATGCGGCTGGCCACCGCCTTGACGGCGGTCTTGATGGGGCTGTGGTAGCCGCCGCCCGCCCCCCCGCCGACGGTCACCTCCCCGGTCAGCCAGGCGGCGCCCCGGTGCAGGAGGCCGGTGGCCAGCTCCGCCGGCAGCAGGACCACCACCACCAGCAGGTTGAAGAAGTCGTGCATGGTGGCGGCGGCGAAGGCCCGCCGGAAGTCCGCCGTCTGGCGGATGGAGCCGATGGATACCAGGGTGTTGGTGATGGTCGTGCCGATGTTGGCGCCCATCACCATGGGTACTGCGTGCTCCACCGAGAGCTGGCCCGAACCCACCAGGGCGACGATGGTGGAGGTCGTCACCGAGGAGGACTGGACCAGGACCGTGGCCAGGACGCCCACTGCCAGGCCGGCGAAGGGGTTGGCGACGCCCCGGAAGAGTCCCTCGGCCGTGTCCCGCCCCATGGCCTTGAAGGCCCCGCTCATCAGGTCGATGGCGACCAGGAACAGGAAGAGAAGGACCAGGAGGAGCAGGAGCCGTAGCGCCGTCTCGGGACCCCGGGTCCGGGGTGCCGTGGGGAGGCCGGGGGGTGCCGTCACGCCGGGCCGCGGGACCGGGGCTGGCCGGCTCCGCAGGGCTGCAGGGTAGAGCCGCCCCGAGGGCCCGGCCAGTCCGGAGGCAACCGAACGAGCGGGCCGGCGCTGGCGAGAAGTCAGGAAGCGTCGCCGGCGACCCCGAGCTCCTGGGCGACGACGGTGGCCAGCTCCCGGGGCAGCTCGGCCTCGGACAAGTCCGCGCACAGGTCCCCGGCCAGGTCCAGGGTCGCGAAGACCGTCCGGCAGCGCTCGCAGAGGACCCGGTCGGCGGGGAAGGGCACGCCCCGGTCCAGGGCTTCCTGCTTGGCGTGGAGGAGGTCCAGGCAGACCCGGCGCTCGTAGGCGGGGGGCGGCAGCTCCCGGGCCGGCAGGGCCCCCTCCAGGGCCTTGCGGAGCTGGAGCCTGGCCCGGTGGATCCGGGTCTTCACCGTCGCCACCTGGAGGCCAAGGATGGCCGCCGTCTCGGCCAGGGACAGGCCGGCCAGGTCCTTCAGGACCAGGGGCCAGCGGTAGGGCATGGGCAGGCCGGCGATGGCGCTCTCGAGGCGGCGCCGGGCCTCCTCCTGGAGCTGCTCGTCCAGGCCATCCGGCCCCTCCGCGGGGGGCACCCCCAGGGCGCCCTCCCGGTGGGCCGAGACCTCGTCCAGGGAGAGGAGGCGGGCCGGCTCCCCCACCCGGCGCCGGTGCCGGCGGCGGCAGAGGCGAACGGCGATCGTGTAGAGCCAGGTGGAGGCCGCCGAGCGCCCCTCGAAGGTGTGCCACTTCCGGTAGGCCTGGAGGAAGGTCTCCTGGACCAGGTCCTCGGCGTCCTCCCGGGTCGGGCAGATGCGCAGGGCGAGGGCGTAGATGCGCCCGCCGGCCTCCTCCAGGAGGCGGGCCACGGCGACCCGGGCGTCCTCCTCGTGTCGCTCGCCCTTTCCCGGGGCCCCCCCATCCTTGCCGACGGTCACCACGGCCCTAGGTTACGGTCATGCTCCTGCTCCTGCCCGTCCTGCTCGCGGCCGGCCTCCAGGAGCCCGGCCCGCCCGTGGTCCACGCCCTTGAGGCCGAGGCCGGCTGGGAGTCCTTCTTCGACGGCCGCACCCTGGAGGGCTGGCGGCTGGACGGCCGGCCCGAGGCCCCGGTGACGGGCTGGGAGGTCCGGGACGGCGCCCTGCACCTGCCGGCCGGGGCCGGGGTGGGGTCCCTGGTCAGCCGCCGGGAGTTCACGGACCTGGAGGTGGAGTTCGCCTGGCGCGTCGCCCCCGGTGGCAACAGCGGCGTCAAGGTCCGGGTGCGCGAACACCAGGGCCAGGGGCGCGTCATCGGCCTGGAGTACCAGGTCCTGGACGACGCGCGGGCGCCGGAGGCGGCCGTGGACCGGCACCGGGCGGGTGCCCTCTACGACCTGGTGGCGCCCGGGCCCCATCCGCCGGTCGCCGGCGGTGTCTGGCACCAGGGCCGGGTGGTGCTCCGAGACGGCCGGCTGGAGCACTGGCTGGACGGCCGGCGCCTCGTGGCCCTCCGCCTCGGCGGCGAGGAGTGGCGCCAGCGGGTCGCGGCCAGCAAGTTCCGCGACGAGACGGTCTTCCCCCCCCCGGTGGGCCCCGTGGCCCTCCAGGACCACGGCTCCGAGGTCTGGTTTCGCCGCCTCCGGGTCCGGGACCTGGCCCGGCTACCCGGGACGCCGGTGGAGCTCTGGGACGGCCGCACCCTGGCCGGCTGGCGACCGCTCGGCGACGCCCGGTGGACGCCGACCCGGGACGGCATCCTCGGCGAGACGGAGGGGGGGCACCAGTCCTTCCTGGCCACCGAGGCGGTCTTCGGCGACTTCCTGCTCGAGGTGGAGGTCCGCAACGAGGCGTCGGGGAACTCGGGCATCCAGGTGCGCAGCCACGAGCGGGCCGACGGCCGGCTGGTCGGCTACCAGGTGGAGATCGACTCCTCCCCCCGGGCCTGGTCCGGCGGCCTCTACGACGAGGCCCGGCGGGGCTGGCTCGACGACCTGGCCGACGACCCGGCGGCCCGGGCTGCCTTCCGGCCGGGGGAGTGGAACCGCTACCGGGTCGAGTGCCTGGGGCCCTGGATCCGGACCTGGGTGAACGGCGTGCCCGCCGCCGACCACTTCGACCCCCTGGACCTGGCGGGGGTGATCGGCCTCCAGGTCCACGCCGGCCAGGACACCCGGGTGCGCTGGCGGGGGTTCCGGATGCGCCACCTGGGGATCCGGGAGTGGCAGCCCCTGGCCCTCGAGGGGCGGGGCTGGCGGCTCCTGGCCCCGGAGGAGCTCGGGGACTTCACGGTCCGCCTGCACCTTCCCGCTGGGGCGGCGTGGCCCCGGGTGCGCTGGCGCCACCGGGCCCGGGCGGGCGACGAGCTCGTCCCCTTCGGCGGCGTCCCGGGCCTCCGGCACGGGCCGGCGGGCTGGCTCCTGGACCTGGCGGCGCTGGCCGCCGCCCGGGGGCTGGATCCCGGG